>JBCCEG010000388.1:0-1879 GCA_039030455.1 Myxococcota bacterium
GCGCCGGATGGGAAAAAGATCACGGTGTGGGCAATGTAGGGGGGGGGGTGAATTATGAATTATGAATTATTAATTATAAATTACAAATTATCTAATTTTCGAAAAAAAATAACTCATAATTCATCATTCATAATTCATAATCAATTCACGGGACTTTTGTAGGGCCCGGGGCGGAATCCCCATGGACCTACGCACTCTCCTCCGTCACCTCAAGCATCAGCCGACGCCTGTACGTGACTTGGATCCGGAGAAGATCCCGCGGCGGGAGGTTCGCGGGGTGACCGCCGACTCTAGACGTGTTTCGTCCGGTTGGGTGTTTGTGGCATGTCCGGGGGCGACGGCTGTCTCGCGTGACGGGCACGAGTTTGTTGAGCAGGTGTGTCGGCAAAACCCCGCGGCGGTGGTTGTCGGTGACACCGCGTGTATCTCTTCGGGAATTCAGGTTCCTGTATTGCGGGCCGATGATCCTGTCACGGCCGTCGCACAGCTAGCCGAAGTGTTTCACGGGAAACCGTCGACCCACTTGCGGCTGTGTGGTGTGACGGGCACCGATGGAAAGACTTCGGTGACACACATATTGGCACGGGTGCTGCAAATGTCCGCCCGCCGCGCGGCTGTTTTGGGAACGCTGGGGGTGGGGCCGCCTGACCAATTGCGGCCGTTACAACACACCACGCCGCCGGCTGAAGAATTAAGCGCCCAATTGGCGCAATTTCGCCACGACGGCATTACAGAAGTGGCCATGGAGGTTTCGTCACATGCGCTAGCCCTGCGCCGCGCGGATGGGTTGACGTTCGCGTTGGCGGCACTCACGCACATTAACCGCGATCACTTGGACTTTCACGGTAGTCGCGAGGCGTACGTTGCCGCCAAGGGCAGATTGTTTTTCGAGCTGCTGCGGCCGGGCCGCCCCGCCGTGTTGCCCGTGGATCACCCGTGGGTGGAACAGGTGCGGCAGCGCGGTTGTCCCGTCGTCACCTGGGGTCGATCGCCGCAAGCCGATGTGTGGGCTGAACGGGTGCAGTGCACCTTGCGAGGGACGGCATTCGCGCTACACATCCGGGCAGGCGAGCCTGGAAGTAGAGACGCGATTCATCGCGTCTCTACGGAGCAAAATCAAGTGCGTGTGCAAACTCAGCCGCTAGGCGCGTTCCAGGTGGACAATATGGTTTGCGCGGCGGCGTGCGCGGCGGCGCTGCGGGTGCCGACCACGATGATTACTCAAGGTCTTTGCGGGCTGCGGCCCTTGCCGGGGCGGATGGAATCGGTTCATCTCTCCAACGACGCGGGCGGGGATTCGGGGACTCTCCCCACCGTCATTGTCGATTATGCCCATACGCCTGGCGCGCTCGCGGCCGTGCTTGATTCGGTTAGGCGGTTGCTGCCCCGACGAGGGCGAATTGTGTTGGTATTTGGCTGCGGCGGGGAGCGAGATCAGGAAAAACGGCCGCTGATGGGTCGGGTCGCGGCGCAAAAAGCGGATCGGGTTTTCTTGGCGGATGACAACCCTCGGAGTGAGGACCCAGCGGCGATTCTCCACCAGATCGCTCAAGGAGCCGCGGATTTTCCCCAGACAGGGTGCCGAATCGTGGGTGATCGCGCGCAAGCGATTCAAGAGGCTGTTTCGTCGGCCGAGCCTGACGATGTGGTGTTGATTTGCGGCAAGGGGCACGAGTCCGAGCAGATTCGGGGTGGCAACAGCACCCCATTCCGTGATCGCGATCATGCGCGCGAGGTGTTGCAATTGGTTTCGTCGCGGCGGGGAGATCGCGTATAATATAGGCAGGAGGGGGTGAAAGCGATGAAAATGGTTGTGGAAGTGCCGACCTTCGCGGAAAAACTGTTGCTGCGTGTGGCCAAGCGCGGGGGCAAGACGCCC
>JBCCEG010000389.1:0-1879 GCA_039030455.1 Myxococcota bacterium
TCTTAATGCCTAGCGACACAATCACACAACACCCTTTCTACTTTGTCCGCCATGGGCAGACAGAGTGCAATCGCAAGCGGGTCTTTACCGGTCGCGAAGATATCCCCATCAACGCCAAAGGGGTGAAACAAGCCCAAGCGGCGGGCCGATTGTTGCGGGGCCGTCCCATCGCATCGATCTGTTGCAGCCCGATGAAACGCGCGCGGCAAACGATGGAGGCCATTTGCCGACAGCTGGACACCGACCCACCCATTTTTTTCGAAAACGACCTGCGCGAAGTCTGCATGGGCGCCCTTGAGGGATATCCCGTGTGGGAACAGGGAGCGATGGCTCACTGGCTGGAAGGTAGAATCACCGTAACAGACGCGGAAACGGCACAGGACTTCCACGCGCGGGTTGCGCGGGGTGTCAACGCGGCGTTACGCCGGCCTGACCCCGTTCTCATCGTGGCTCACTCGGCGGTCTATCGCGCTGCAAGACAACTCACGGGGCTTGCCCCCTCAAAGCGATTGGAAAACGGGCAGGTCGCGTTCTTTCAACCCCCAACAAACGCGGGAGCCTCTTGGACTGTAGAGCTTGTTACGTGATGATCCTCCCCTAGTCGCGGGGGTGACAACAAACCCGCGCGGCGCCGGGTCGGGGAGATTCTTCGTGCTGAGCACTCAGAATGACAATGCGGTGTCGTCGCCGGGCATCGGTTCTGGAGACTTTTGAGGAGTCTCCGCGGGCGGGGAGCCAGAAAACCGCAACCGTGTCAGCACGGGAAGATGATCCGACGCATCCCCGGCTTCTCGCAACACCCGCGTCTGGGTCATCACAAAATGCGACGAGGCAAATACATGGTCCAGTCGGCGGTTGGGGCGGTCGGCGGGATAAGTGAGCGTGGGAAGATCGGATCGCGTCCCATCCAACTCGCCAAAGGCTTCGCATGCAGCACCGAGTCCCGCGCGCAGAAGCTCTAGGGTTTGGTCGGAAGTGTAGTCCGCGGGTTCATCATGAAAATCCTTTTTTTGTTCGGCCTCCGGCGGCGGCGCGTTGAAATCACCCCCCAGCACCCATGGGTCGTCGATGGATTGAACAAAGTGAGCTAAATCACAAGCTTGCTCGCGCCGAGCTTGTTGGTCGAAGGCCTCTAGGTGGGCATTCACCACCGCAATACGACGATCGCCAATACGAATGCGCACCCGCTGCGCGCCGCGATCGATGTAAGCCAAGTTATACCAAAAAGGGTTGGAGCGCGGCTTGGCGAACACACGGCGCGCATGCGCCACGATGGGATAGCGCGACAGCACACAGTTGGCGGCCAGCATACGCCCCAAATGGCGTGACGGAGGCCAATAGGGAAACGGGATGTAATTCTTGTCCCACAGCACGCTACACGCGTAATAAGGGTAACCCGCTTGCTCGGCCAAGAACCTAGCTTGATCCGTGTAGCCCGTGCGCGCCGAATGCACATCCACTTCTTGCAACAACACAACATCCGCGTTCGCGCCAACCAACACATCCGCTAGTTGCCGCAATTTGCGCGTCGTGTAGTCCTGCGTGCGGGCATCCCAAGGGTTGCGCTTAATGCCTTGGCCGTGAGCGATGTTGTACGTCATCACGGTCAGATTCCTTTTGTCATTCCCGCTCCTCACCTTGTCATTCCCGCGAAAGGGGACTTCCAAAAACCCATTGGATCCGCTTTTTGGCACTTTTTCCATGGATTCCTGCTTTCGCAGGAATGACAGAAAAAGTGTATTATTTTTTGTCGAACGTGCGTTTTCAAGCAGTTCTAATGCGGATCCCCCCACCCTGTCATCCCTGCGAAAGCAGGGATCCATTTTGGGGCATTTCGCCAACTTTTCATCGGAAAAGCAGCGCGGGGACCTTTTTGGAA
>JBCCEG010000390.1:0-1875 GCA_039030455.1 Myxococcota bacterium
AAGGTGTTGGCGGAGAAAGTGCCGGGGGTGGTTGGAAGTGTCGAACAGGACAAAAACTGCTTGCCAAGATGAAGAAAAAGAAGATAAAATGACGGTAAAAAGTAAAAGTTTTCATAAGACGGTATAAAAAATTATGCAAAATCAAAACTCGTGTGCGAACGCATGTGCGGAATGTCGGATTAATAATTCATAATTAATAATTAAATCCGACCATCCGTCAAATCCTGTCATCCGTGGTCCTCTGTTTGTCGCTCGAGAAGGAGAGGAGTGGTTCCTCACCCCGTAGCACAACCCCGGCCGTGACGGTGCATGACCGCACGTTGGGCAAGAAGGGGACGCGGTAGGCGATATCCAGCATCACCGACTCCATGACGTTGCGCAGCGCGCGCGCGCCGCTTTGTTGTTCGATGGCTTTCCGCGCAACGGCCTCTAGGGCTTGTGGTTCGAATTGCAGGTCAACGTGTTCCATGGCGAACAGCTTTTGATACTGCTTGACAATGGCGTTTTTGGGGTGTTGCAGAATAGACAAAAGCTCTGCCTCCGACACCGCCCGCAGCGTTGCGATGACGGGCAAACGGCCAACGAATTCGGGGATCATGCCATAGTGCACCAGGTCTTCGGGTGTCACCGCGGCAAGCACGTCCGATGTGCTAGGTTGGGTGTTTTGCGTCGATTTGTCCGTGCCGAATCCGATGACGGTCGAGCCCAAACGCCGACGAATAATCGCGTCCAGCCCCGTGAAAGCTCCGGCGCAGATGAAGAGAATGTCGTCGGTTTGGATGGGCGCGGTGGGGATGACGGCCTGGCGCGGACCGCTGGCAATGGGAATGTGGACTTGCGTGCCTTCAATCATCTTGAGCAGGCCTTGCTGCACCCCTTCGCCCGAGACGTCGCGTCCGTTTGTGCTTGCGTCCGCCTTGCGCGCGAGTTTATCGATTTCGTCGATGTAAACAATGCCGCGCTTGGCTGCTTCGTCGTCGCCTTTGCTCGCGTCTAGCAGTCGGTGCATAATGCTGCTTACGTCTTCTCCCACGTACCCAGCTTCGGTCAGTGCCGTGGCGTCTACGATGGTGAATGGAACCCGCAGCAGCTTGCTCAAGCTTTTGGCCAACAGCGTTTTGCCGCTGCCCGAGGGTCCGATCAACAATACGTTGCTTTTGCGAATGGTTACGTTCAAGTTGTCGATGGATGCGTTAATGCGCTTGTAGTGGTTGTACACGGTAACGGCCAGCGCTTTTTTGGCCTCTTCTTGACCGACCACGTATTGGTCTAAAAACGCCTTAATGGTTTTTGGCGGCGGCAAGGGAATTCTTGCCTCTTGTCTTGCCTGTTCACGGCCCCCTTCAATGACTTCCCAACACAACTCGACACAAGTGTCGCAGATGTAATCCGCCGGGCCCGCGATAAGCCGTGCAACTTCTTTTTGGTCTCTGTGGCAAAAAGAGCAGGCCAGGGCAGGGGTCTTTCTTTTTTTACTCATTTAAGTTAACTCGTTGATCTCCGCGCGAGAAAGACCAGTGGCTTGCACGATCACATCAACGCCGAGGCCCAACGCGCGCATGTTGCGGGCGACTTGGCGCTTTTCTTTTTTTTGTCCCTCTTCGCGGCCTTCCCTGTATCCTTCCTCGCGGCCTTTCTTCTCGCCTTCTCTATGCCCGTCGCCATAGGTGGACTCATAGAAGCTGGCGCGGTCGCGCAAACCTTCTAAATACTGTTCGTATTCTTGGCGTTCGCTGCCGAAAAGCTGGACGTGCTCAAGCTTTCGGGCAGCGAACGCCAAGAATACGAACAGTATTTAGAAGGTTTGCGCGACCGCGCCAGCTTCTATGAGTCCACCTATGGCGACGGGCATAGAGAAGGCGAGAAGAAAGGCCG
>JBCCEG010000391.1:0-1872 GCA_039030455.1 Myxococcota bacterium
CGCCGCATCGTTTGGGTTGGTTTGGCCGGCGGTCTGTTCGTGGGAATGGGTGTGGCCGTCTGGCTGCGGCGCGTGGCGTTTGTTGAGTCGCTGTGGTCCGTCGCCGGTGTTCTCTGCGTGGGTTTGGCCGCCCCAAGCACACTGCACGTGGTGTTCGACCCCCAAACCGCGCCCGTCAATCGAGGCATCATGCTGGGGGCTTGGGGCTGTGGGGTTTTGCTAGCTTTGAGCGTTGGCGGCAGCATGGGGTATTTGCTGTTTGGCGAAGGACGTTTTCATCTACGCATGGGTTACGAAGCGTGGTTGGGCGCACGGTTGCTGTTTGCCAAAAGCAAGAGTCACGCGGTGTCGTTCATCACGTTGTTGTCCGTATGTGCCGTGGGCATGGGTGCGTGCGCCACGGTTGTGGTGCTGGGCGTGATGAACGGTTTTCACGCCGATCTGCGGGACAAAATTTTGGGCGCCAACGCCCACGTGTTGCTCATGCACAGCAGCGGCACGCTGCAAAACGCCGAGCAAGTCTTGGCGAAAACGACCCGGCTGCGGGGGGTGGCGGGTGCCGGCCCTTTTGTGCTGGGGGAAGGCATGGTGGCCGCGGGCAAGCAGTTGTCGGGGGCCTTGATCAAGGGCATCGATGTCGCGCGCGTGGGCAGCGTAAACGCGTTGCCCACCAACATGGTCGCGGGGTCACTGCGTGACCTTGGAGGCGAAGCCCCTTTGCTTGCCACGCCTACCGCCGATGCGAACCCTGCGGGCGGTGGACCGCGGGGCATTCCGGACAGTAGAGACGTGATTAATCGTGTCTCTACGAAAGACAAGGAGGGTGGCGCTCAAGCCCAACAAAACTCGGGCATCATCGTCGGGCAAGAGATGGCGGAGCAGTTGGATTTAGCAGTAGGCGATGTGGTGCGGCTGATCAGTCCGTTGGGGGGTGAGCTGGGCCCTGCGGGCCCCATGCCCAAGGCGACGGCCTTTCGCGTCGTGGGAATTTTTTATTCGGGTTATTTTGAGTACGATGCCAAGTCTGTCTATATCTCTCTGACCGCGGCGCAAGATTTTTTTGGGTTGGGGCAGGGCGTCACGGGCATTGAGTACGCGGCGGTTGATCCCGAGTCGGCCGGCGCCGTGGCGGCCGCCGTGCAGCGCCGACTGGGCGGCTACCCCTACTACACCCGCGACTGGCGGCAAATGAGCCACAGTTTGTTCTCGGCGCTGCAGCTGGAAAAACTTGTGATGGCCGTTATTTTGATCACGCTGGTGGCCATGGCCAGTCTGTTGATTTTAGTCGTCTTGGTGATGGTGGTGATGGAGCGTGGTAAAGAGATTGCCATTCTCAAAAGCATGGGTGCTACCAATGTTTCGGTGGCCAAAATTTTTGTGGTGTATGGCTTAAGCATCGGCGCATTGGGCGCTTGCGCGGGCACGGCACTGGGCGTGGCCGTGTGCCGCGTGCTGGGCACATTGTCTTTGGGGCTAGACCCGCAAGTTTATTACATCTCGCACGTGCCGGTGCGCATGTGTCCTGTGGAAGTGGCCGCTGTAGCCTGCTGCACGGTTGTCTTGAGTTTTTTGGCCACGGTGCCCGCCGCCTTGTTCGGCGCCAAGGCCCCGCCGGTGCAAGGGTTGCGCGAGGGCTGACGACACGGTCGGGAAGCTGTTAGAATTTACTAATGGGCGCGATAATAAAATGGGCAGCTGTGGCCGTGCTGCTGTTGGTATGCACGGGGTGTGACAAGGCCAAGGAGTGGCTTGACTTTGGCGAGGCTCAAAAAGAACTGCCCGAAAAACGCGATCCGGCTCAGAGCATTCAGCCGCTGCAAACGGGCGAGTGGCGTTTTGACCCCCAACCGGTTCGGCTGGGGTTCGCCGCGA
>JBCCEG010000392.1:0-1872 GCA_039030455.1 Myxococcota bacterium
GACGCAACCACCTGCAGGGCAAGCAAACCCAGAGACATCCAGAAATGTATGAGCTGAAGAAAGTGAAGTCATGTGCTGGAAGAAGTTGCTCAAAGCCCGGCGGGGCGGGGGCGGTTTCGCCTTCGGCGAACGGGTTCCTTCGGAAAGGGAAGCGCAAGCGCGGTCTCTCCGGCTCCGCCGGCAGCTTCGCGACGGTCGGGGGGGATAAAGGCAAGCGCTGGACCGGAGGGTCGGGGACGAAGGGGACGCCGCGTAGCGCCGACACACTTACACAGCATCATAGTCTGTTTTTGGACCTCGTACCGGTCTCTAAATCAATAAGGTGCGCTCGCGCTTCCCAGTGCGCTCGCCGAAACTGATCGGCGGTCGCTAAGCGACCGCCGATTAACTGGTACCTATTAACATTCCACGTGTATAAGCCGGGCGCAGCGAGAAACCTTCATAAACCCCTCCTCGAAGCGCCGCAGAAGTACACTGTACTCGCCGGCAGGCCGGTGCGGGTCTTGGGTAAACCGTGATTGTTTACGGCGCTCGCGTCCCCTTCGTCCCCGACCCTCCTGCTTGCTTTCGCAAGCCCCGGAGTCGGGAAGACCGTCGCTCGCGCCGTAAACCGTGATGGTAAACCCCTGCTTTCACTTTCACAAATACCTTTATACCATACCGATCGTTCAGCACCGTTCACAGGTGGGGCGCGTATCGACAAGTAGCTGCGCTTGCGCTAGGTGCCCGAGGTATCTAAAGGCTAGGCAGCATCTTTAGATACCGGCGCGTCGATAACGGGCCTGTTTTAAACTTTTCTAGACGTTCTTTATTGTAATGTCAAAAACAAAAATGTCAAAAACAAAAATGATGAATTCAAAGTATATGCGAAAATACATTCAAATAGGTGCTTACCTAGGAAAAAAAGTAGTCAATTCAGAACTCGGAGCGTTTGTTTTAGGATCGCGAAGCGAAGTGTGTATAATGGATATTCAAAAAATGTTGTTTTCGGTTTATCGGGCATTATATGTCCTAAAAAAAGTTCTCGACGATTCAGGACACATCAGTATTTTAAATACAAATCTAGAGTTCTCACCTTTAGTCAAAAGAATCGCACATACAATACAATCGAGTAGTCTAAAAGTCAAAGGGAGTCCTCTTTGCCTTCGGCAACGCCAGCAGGTATCTACTGTCAGTTATTGCAACGAAAAGTGACTAGGTGGTACGTTAACGAATTGGGAACAGATATCCAAATCTTTGGAGGTGTTCGCTCGACTTCGCAGGTCTCTGGCGTCCTGTGAGCTGGCGAACTATGTGGACGCGGCGCATCGTGTTCGCGCAGTTCGTAAAAAAAAAACGCTCTTGTCCGCTCGCTGGCAAGCCAAGTGCTTCGCACCTCGTCACATGGTCAACGACAAACGGGTATCCCCAGGGTCGCACCGTAAAACGAATCCCCGAGTCACAAAAATGCAGAAATGTTTTCAAGGCTTCGCCCCCATACAAAAAGTTTTCGATCAAAGAAAATGGAACCGAATAAGAGTCGTTATCGCGAATAACTCTCTAGTTGTGTAACGTGGGCCCACCCGGGGTGCTTCGTGCTCGTTAAGTTGCGGCCCTTCCCGACCCTCCGCTCCAGCGCTTGCCGCCTTCGGTCGCGAAGCTGCCGGCGGAGCCGGAGAGACTCCGCTCCCCTCGCTTTTCTCCGAAAAGGCGAGTAGTGGAGGACGCCAGCGCTTGCCTTTATCCCCCCCGACCCCGCCCTGCTCTGCTCGCGCCTGCAAGGCGGTCCACTTCTCCCCTTCTCCCCGCCGCCCGCCCCTCCGGTCCCCCCTTCGGGGGGACGCGGAGTACTCCAGCGCTTGCGCGACTCCCCGCCCCTTCCCCTTCGGGGAC
>JBCCEG010000393.1:0-1869 GCA_039030455.1 Myxococcota bacterium
CTGTCGCCCATGATGGCCGCGCGTTTGCTTTCCAGTTCTTCGTCTTCCCCATCTCACCCTGTCATTCCTGCCCACCCTGTCATTCCTGCCCATCCTGTCATTCCTGCCCATCCTGTCATTCCTGCGAAGGCAGGAATCCAGCGCGAATCTAGCGGCAGGGACGGGAGCGGCGGTGGAAGGCTCGAGCAGCACTACGCCGACCTGCTAACCCTTTTCTTGCCACGCAAGGGCTTGGCTCTGATGTTGGTGGCGACCCTGACGGCGGCGGTTGGAGTTTCCGGTTGGCTGCTGCCGGCTGAAACGGTTCCGCACGAGGATGCCGGCTTGCTGTTCGCGCATGTCGACCGTGTTGCGAATCAACCCGTGTCCGAGTTCGACGACCAGGTGATCAAGCCCATGGAGCAAGCCTTCACGCGGGTGCCCGAGGTTAAGGACGTGTTGGTGCAGGTCGGCGATTGGGGCGGCTTTTTTATCGCGGTGCTAAAACCCCGCGCCCAGCGGTCGCGCGACGATAGGGCGGTGGAAAAGGATGTGCAGCGGGCGCTGGACAACATTCCCAACGTTGACGCGCACGTCCACACCCATTCTCCCTCGTTGCCCGGCATGGCGCGGGGTGATAGGGGCGAGGCCGCCACATTGATCGTTAAGACCACACGCCCTTACGCGGAGCTGCACCGGCAGCTGAAAACCTTGGTGACAAAGCTTGAAGCGGAATCCTGCATCGACAGCGTTTCGCAAGATCTCAACCAGAACCAAAAGGGATTTTCCGTCGAGCTCGACACGCACCGAATGACGCAACTGGGAATCCGGCCGCGCCAAGTCGCTCAAGTCATCCGAACATTCTTTCACCAAGACGCCTCGATCAGGTGGTATAAGGACGACCTGGAGTACGAGGCCGCGATTGCCTTGCCCCAACCCTCCCGCTATTTGGAGGAGATCGACGTCACGACACAAGAGGGGCGTCTCGTTCCCCTTGCCGCCGTGGCCACATTGCGTGAAACCACGCTGCCGCAAGGGGGCTTGCCGCGTCAAGATCGCATGCGCGCGGCCCGCGTGGGTATTCGTAAAACGGACTCGTGCAACGTGCAAGAGACGGTGGCAACGGCCGGCCGAATCACCCGCGATCTGCTGTCGGACGACTTCACCGTCGAGTGGGATGAGTCCACCAAGCGGACTCGGGCGGCCTTTCGGACGATGTGGCTGTTATTCGCCCTCGCCGTGGTGTTTATCTACGGCAGCCTAGCCGTGCTGTTCAACAACTTTTTGGATCCTCTGGTGATTTTGTTCACGGTTCCCTTGGCTTGCGGCGGTGCCTTGGGGCTGATGTGGGGGTTGGGCATGAAGCTGAGCGTGTTTAGTTATCTAGGCTTGATCACGCTGGTGGGCCTCATCACCAAACATGGGATTTTGCTGGTGGAGTTTGGCGGGCAGTTGCTGCAACAGGGACTGGATCCCCTGCAAGCGGCGCGGCAAGCGGCCAAACAACGCTTTCGCCCTATCATCATGACGGCGCTTTCCACCGCCGTGGGCCATGCGCCGTTGTTGTGGGCGACGGGCGCCGGCGCGGCGGCGCGTCAGGCTATAGGCGTGGTGCTGGTGGGTGGTATGGTCACCGGCACGGTACTCACCTTGCTGGTGATTCCCACCTTGTGGGCGTGGACGCGTTCCTACCAGAATTATGAATGATAAATCCGACATTCCGCACATGCGTTCGCACACGAGTTTTGATTTTGCATAATTTTTTATACCGTCTTATGAAGACTTTTACTTTTTATCGTCATTCTATTTTCTCTTTCTTCATCTTGGCAAGGGGTTTTTGTCCTGTTCGACACTTCCAACCACCCCCGGCACCAGATCAGGATACACGCC
>JBCCEG010000394.1:0-1863 GCA_039030455.1 Myxococcota bacterium
CGGCCCATCTGCGCCTGCCTAACTTGGAGGTCGCCAACCTCTACAAGCAACTGATCAGGCGCTGGTTTTCGCAAGAACCGCGTCAACGGCAAACCACGGGCATGGTCAAGGCGCTGTTGGCGGGCAACGGGGAGCTGTTCGCACAGCGGTTACAGGCGTTCGTGCTGGCGAGTCTGAGTTATTTTGACGTATCCAAGCAGGACCCCGAGCGGGTTTATCAAGCCTTTGTCCTAGGGCTGTTGGTCCAACTGGAACAAGATTATCGCCTGCGCTCCGAGCGCGAAGCGGGGGAAGGAAGGGCGGACGTGCAGTTGATTCCTAAACACCCAAACAAGCCGGGCATTATCCTAGAGTTCAAGCTGGCCGAGAGCGTTTGGGGCGAACAGGATCAAGGGGTGGTGGAGCGGGGATTACAGCAAACCGCGCAAGCGGCGCTGCGACAGATCAAGGACAAGCGCTACGCGGCGGTGTTCGCCGACAGCCAATGCACCTTTGTGTTGGCCGTCGGAATCGCCTTTGTCGGCAAACGACTGGAAGCTGTCTCTGAAAAAGTTGCGTAGGGGGGGGATGGCAAGCACCCATGCCGCAACTGCAATGCATTACAGTGCAGTACAATACAGTACGTTTTTCATCCGCTTGAATGCTTGGTTTCATTTGATTGACGGGGGCGACGGAGGACGGTTTTGCCAGCGCTGCGGGTTGACTTGACCAGAAGCTTTTCGTTGCCAAAAAAAGGCAAATTCCGGTATAGATAGAGTGGCACGTTTACCTTCCGGTAATGTGCTATCCGGGGTTCCCCGCGTCCTCGGGCGCGGGGGATCCTTCCCTTTTCTCGTTTCGTAATTTCCGCTTGCATTCTCCTCACGGGTGTGAAACACTAAGAGTAAGCGGTCGGATGGTCTGATTGCTTAGGATAGAAAAAGGAAGGTAAAACGATGCAAGTAGCAAGGAAGCAAAGCAGTCAGTTCATGCTTCATTCAGGCGCGGACGGTCCTCGTGCGCGCGCTGGGCGAATTGTAGTTATCGCTTAGCGCGGGTTGGATAATTAGGGCCGCAAGCTCCATGCGAGCGGTGCGCGCTATCGCCGAATATTAAGGATGCAGCGCGCGGCGCGTGCCGGGTCGGACTTTCGCCGGTTCGACTTCGGAGAGCTCCGATTATCCCTATCAATGTAGCGTTCACGCGACGGGATTGCCTTGCCCTTGGCGGTCTCGCCGCGCTAGCGCCGCGCCGATAGCGGCACCCGTCGGAGTTCTCCCTCGCAAGGGGTTTGTTTCAACCGCAACCTGAACGGTCGCCTCGCGCGCCCCGTGCGCTCGGACGGCAAGGGAGCATGGAACATGACAAGAAACAGAGAAAACGAAGACAACAACGGCGACAAGACCTTTTTCAAAGATCTTACCGTCGATATGTTTAAGTCGTATTTTCGTGACGAAACCGTTAAAGAGCTCGCGGAGGACGGGGCTCTCATTCCTGAAAAAACCGATAAGTTCTCGGGGAGAAGCAATGCCCTGTCCAGCAGTATCTTGAGCAGGATGCTGCGCGTGGTGCATCAATTTCTCCCTCCCTCTTCACCACAAGGGGAGTCCAAACAATGAAACAGGCAAACAAGACCACCGACGGCGCGTTGCGCTCGGTCGATGGTGACGCAATACAAGCGGCAACCTCCCAGCCAAACCGGCGGGAGGGAATGATGCGAGTAAACCAAAAAGGCGCGGTCAGGGTACCCAAACACGCTGATGGTCCAATGTGGCTTATCGGTCGCACTATCATGTGTTTTGCTGTAGGCCATGGCAAAGCGACGATTTCAATCAACCGGCCCCGTCCTCTTATTTCGTGCGAGGAGTACGAGGCTGAAAAAGA
>JBCCEG010000395.1:0-1853 GCA_039030455.1 Myxococcota bacterium
CCGAGACCGAGCCGCTCATTCGTCGTGAGCGCCTTTTCGACGGTCTCCTGCCGCGCGAGAGCCCGCCGCTGCGACGCGCGGGCTCACGCCGGCCGAGGCAACGAGTCCGCGCGTTGTTGCTTCCTCGCAGGCCAGGGGGAGCTGGATTTCGGAAAGTCCTGACGAGCGTTCCAAAACTTCTCTGCAATACCATCGTTAGTGTTTCTACACGCTTGATTCACGTTTTCGAGGCGGCTTCACGCCGCCTCAGAGGGGGGCCCTCTTCGATGACGCTCGACCGAACTCGGACCACTCGTCTGACACTCGCTCCTTCGGAGCGAGTAAGGGGAGGGGAGGGGCGGGCGTCGCGCAAGCGCTGGAGTGCGCGCTACGCGCGCCCATTTCCCTTCGGGAACGACGCCGCCTGACGGCGCAGCCTGCCGCCTGCAGGCTACGCCTGGGTTGGAAGAAGTGGACTGAAACCCATAACCAGCGGCCTATTCGCGACCCTCAGTGGTGTTTTAGCGGCGGTACTTGCCCGGCTGTTGCAGCTAACCCTGAGCAGAGGCGCGCGGACTCGCCCCTCGATCGCCTCACCACGTTCGGCGACCCCAAAGGGTGCAACCTTCGGCTAAGTATAAGTAACAGACTCTGAACCATGTCTAGTGTAAAACGTATTGCTTACGTGATTTCGAAAATTGATCAATTAGTGAATTGGGCACGAAAAGGCTCAATGTGGCCTATGACATTCGGCCTCGCATGTTGTGCTGTGGAAATGATGCAGTGTGGCGCAGCGCGTTATGATTTAGATAGATTTGGCATAATCTTTCGGCCCTCTCCTAGACAATCCGATGTTATGATCGTCGCAGGAACTCTGACCAACAAGATGGCGCCGGCTCTGCGCAAAGTATACGACCAAATGCCTGAACCCCGCTGGGTGGTTTCGATGGGCTCCTGCGCCAACGGTGGCGGTTATTACCATTACTCTTATAGTGTGGTTAGAGGATGTGACAGGATCGTTCCCTGCGATGTATATGTCCCCGGATGCCCCCCTACGGCGGAGGCTTTATTATATGGTTTATTACAGTTGCAGAAAAAAATAGCTCGTTCGAAAAAAACATTGGTTTTTGTGAATAAATAAAGCGCGCATGCCCCAGTGGGGGCAAGTTGCTTTGGTCGCGCTTCTTCTTTTGGTTTGAGCGAAGCGAAAACAAACAGCAAGCGGACCGCGCGCTTTAGCGCAAGTTATAGGGTTATACGTTGCTTTTGGGGCCTCCTCGTCACTACTACCTTGTCACTACTACCTTTAGAAGTATAAGCGTTGTGCCTCTTGCGCGACTGCTCACGTGGGCGCGCGGTCCCTCTTCCCCCACTGCGTGGGCAAAGAGCAAACGCGCAAACAAGCTTTCAAACGATAATAGCGTCGACGCAACGATGCTGGGATGACGCGGGGGTTGCTCTAAGGGGCTTCACTTTGCGCAATCGCACTAATGTGTTGCACCACGAAGGGGTGCAAAAGAATCTTCAACAGTTCAACAGTGAGGGGAGGTGCTGGGCGTACTGGGCGTACTGGGTGTCCTCCGGTCTCAGGCGAAGCCTGGCAAGCCCTCGGGTCTCGCCTCCCCTCCCCTCCAGCGCTTGCGCGACTCCCCTCGCCCCCCTCCCCTCCCCGCCCCGAAGGGGTCGGGGTCGGGGCGGGGGAGCGAGTGGGCGGGGCCGGGGCGGCGTCCGACACCGAGCAGACCGGAGTACACGGACCCCTGGGCGGTCGCCTCCAATCCGCTCCTGGTGCGCGAGGAGGGGGCCGTCGCGCTCGACGCTCTGGTGATGCCCGCCTAAAGCCGCGAGTCGCCGGATTCAGCGTTGCGTTGCAG
>JBCCEG010000396.1:0-1845 GCA_039030455.1 Myxococcota bacterium
CTCACCATGGCCAGAAAATGGGACGCGCTAGAAGAGCACGACGAGAGGTAAAACCGAGTGTCTTCAGTGGTTGTATCCGCCATGTGGCGTTGTGTTCGTACCATGACCACTCTGCTCAAACCCAGCCACTTCTTGATATTCGGGAAGCATCGCGCATAGTGAGTCGGGTCAACGCTCCAACATGCGCGATACTCTATACGACCGTGTCCGGCATCCCAGTCTTCATGAAAATCATGGCGCACCCCCTCAAAGCCATGGGCCAGTGCATTTTCAAAGAAGTCTTTGACGTCTTCATGCGGATTTCCCTGATTTCCTTTGAGGGCAAGCAGATAGTCCGCTTTTTTCCGCCGGATCTTGGGCGATCTCTCGCTGGCAGCCCATGGCGTCCAAGCTGACGATACATCCCTTAAGAGCCAAGGCATCCAAAAGTTCTGGAATGGCGGTGATTTCGTTACTTTTTTCCGCCGTTTTTTCTTGCCCCAGCACAACGCCGTTGGCGGTACACCAGGCACTGACCATGTGAAGAGCGGACTTAGAAGAAGCCCGAGGGATTTCTCCTATTCATTAGAGTTAATCCCCTTGTAGTCTCACTTCTCAGACCGTTTGTCGATCCCTGGATAAAACCGATTTAGACGATCTTGCCCCGCCGTCAGGGCCTCGTGTTTGACCGCGACCTCCTTGCCGCGAAACGCTAACCCCAACGCGATGACTTCTTCTACGCCTCGGGCCAGCAGATCGGCGTGATACTCCATTTCCTTGATCTGGTGTAACGCCTTGTCGGCGGCTTGCTCCAGCGTGCCGTCGGCCAGAGGAGCTTTTTTAAACTCCAGCACGAACCCTAGCTTGCTCTTGTCCTTAGGCTCCAACCCCAGGTCGTAGCGCCCGCCGCCGCTCTCGCGCTCGGAACGAATGTGATAGCGGTCGCGCAAAACCTGCAGCATTCCCAACACAAAGCCGTGATAAAACCGTTCGGGTTTGTCGCCCGCCGTATCAAAGTAGCTAACGCTCTCCTGAACAAGCTGGGGAAATCCTTCGGCGAACAGATCCGTCTCCCCCGCCACCAGGGCGTCCAGCAGCTCCGTGCCGGAACCGGAGCCTTTCTGACCGCCGCGCAGCCACCTGCGCACGAGAGCGTCGTAGACCTCCCACACCTCCTTGTTGGGAATGCGCAACGCCGACTCGCGCGCGGTGTTTTCCTTCCCCTCCTCAAGGCGGGGATGCAGCGTTAGATAACCCGAGGCCAGCAACAACCCCCACAGGTTTTCCGGATCCGCCTCCAGTTCTTGCAGGGGAATGTTTTGTTGCACCCGTTGGATCGTGACGGGGTTCTCCTCGTCCAGCAATTGCCGCAGCCCCCGCTTGACTCCGGCGTCGGCTCGCGTGAGCAGGTAATGCACTAAGTGGTTGCTGCTGGTGTTCACCCAATAGGGTTGGGCCGCGTCGTTGGGATTGGCCAGGTAGTTGATCACCGACCAGGGGTTGTAGATTGTTGTCTCGCGGCCGAAGCGATAGCCGTCGTACCACGTCCGTACAACGTCAAAACGATCGGCGGCCCCGCGCTGCCGCAGCAGCGCCTTGACCACCT
The DNA here is from genome assembly GCA_039030455.1 of Myxococcota bacterium. Taxonomy (GTDB): domain Bacteria; phylum Myxococcota; class UBA727; order UBA727; family JABDBI01; genus JBCCEG01. The sequence continues at coordinate 1,586 of JBCCEG010000396.1, forward strand.
TCCACTGGTCGACGCTGGACCGGCGAGGCTTCAGCGCGAAGGCGTCCGGCAGCATCGGCAGGCTCTCCAGCCGCCAGGCCTTCCAGTCCGGGTTGTAAGCCCCCGGCTCCTCCAGCTCTACGAGGTGCCCCAGGCACCACGTAACGCGCACGTTGCCGGTGCCGATCGCCCCCATCATGTTATCGCCGCCGCCGGCGCTGACCACCACCTCCGCGGACACGCCCCACGCCTCCGCGAGATCGGCGCGCAATGTCCCGTGC
>JBCCEG010000397.1:0-1844 GCA_039030455.1 Myxococcota bacterium
CACTTCTTGCCGCTGTTGCTCCGACAGCGGAATCAGTTGCTCATCCGAACCGGCGGCCGCGGCCACCGCCAGATGCCGCATACGCCAAGCGAAGCCGCGCAACAGTTTTTGCCCGTCCATGCCGCTTGCGGCCGCGCGCGAGCAAATCCCCAACGCCGTCGCCGCATCGCCCGAAAGGACTGCCGCGGCAAGCTGTTGCACGCATTGGCTATCGGGGATCCCCAGCACCGCGGCCACATCTTGCGCGGTGGGCGAATCGGGCGCGAAGCTGACCACTTGATCCGCCAAACTCAACGCGTCGCGCAGACTTCCATCGGCGGCCTCCGCGATCAACGCAACGGCTTCGGCGGATAAATCGATCTTTTCCTGTCGCGCCACGAACGTGAGCCGGTCGGCGATGACCCCCACATCAAGGCGTTGCAAGTCATAGCGTTGGCAACGCGACAAAACAGTGGCGGGAATCTTGTGCGCCTCGGTGGTCGCGAAGATAAAGCGGACATGCGGCGGCGGTTCCTCCAAGGTCTTCAGCAGCGCGTTGAACGCGCTCTGCGACAACATGTGCACTTCGTCGATGATGAATACCTTGCACCGGCATTTGGCCGGCCCGTAGCGAACGCTGTCGCGCAACGCCCGCACGTCGTCGACACCCGTGTGGCTGGCGCCGTCGATTTCCATCACATCGAGGCAACGGCCTTGGGGGATTTCTTGACACGGCTCGCATGCATCGCACGGGGTGGATGTGGGACCTTGCTCGCACACAAAAGCCTTGGCCAGAAGACGGGCCAGCGTGGTCTTGCCAATGCCGCGGCTGCCTGCGAGCAAGGTGGCAGGCGCTGCTCGCCCCGTGCGCAGCGCCTGTTGCAGCGTGCGCACCGTGACTTCTTGGCCTACAACATCCGCAAAAGCCCGTGGGCGGTAGGCGCGTGCCAACCCTTCATACTTCATCACACATTCCCGATATCACATTCACAGACCGCCGCGCACCCCGCAAGCTGCCTAACCGTTGCTCCCTTCCGGGCCTGGCGGGATTGGGGCAGTCACGGTCGCGCGACGGCCATGGCGGAAAGAGAGGGATTCGAACCCTCGATGATGCATAAGCACCATACACGAGTTCCAGTCGTGCGCCTTCAACCACTCGGCCACCTTTCCACAAAAAGGAGACCCCCTTACGTTACCACGGCAATCGGTTCGTTAGGGGAAAACGGTTCAAGGACCGCTGGCGGGCAGCGAGGGATTCGAACCCCCGAGACCCAAAAAGGGCCTGCTTGATTTCGAGTCAAGTGCCTTCAACCGCTCGGCCAGCTGCCCGCACCCTTGTTCTGTTCATGCTACGAGCTGGGGCAGTGTTGGCAAGGGGAGTCCGCGAGGCTGTAAAACCCCGACATACCGCCGCATTACGGTTGCTTGAGCCGCTCGATCTCCGACGGCGACAATCCCGTGGCCGCCGCGATCGCCGCTGCGTCCATGCCGGACCGCAGCAGGTTGCGGAGGATTGCCAGGGCCTTGCGCCGCTCGCCCTCGGCAAGGCCTTCCTCGCGTCCTTCTTCCCGTCCTTTTCTTTCGCCTTCCTCCAGCCCCTTGCGGCGGGCATAGCTCATCTGCATTTCGCGGTCGGTGCGGGCGATCATGGCGCGCGCGTAGGCGCGGCGCTCCTGCGAAGTCCAGGCGTGCTCCTGCAGCGTGGTGAAGGCCTCGCGCAGCGCGGGCGTGTCCAGCTGCTTGGGGATCTCCTTGAGCGCGGGCGCGTGGCGCAAAAAGTACACCCACCGCTGCGCGTCTGTCTTGAGTTGGTTGAGCTTGAGGTGGAACTTGGGCAGCTCCACAAAGGCGTAGTGGATCGTGTC
>JBCCEG010000398.1:0-1844 GCA_039030455.1 Myxococcota bacterium
GATGTGACAAGCGGCGCCCAACTTCAGATCTTCAAGGGGCATACTTCCGACGTGAATAGCGTCGGATTTTCGGGCGATGGCACGCGGGTCGCCTCGGGCGGTTCTGACAACACGGCGCGCGTGTGGGATGTGCAAAGCGGCACCCAACTCCGCGTCTTCAAGGGGCATACCTTTTCTGTTTTAGGCGTCAGCTTTTCTGGCGACGGCACACGGGTCGCTACGGGATCCCTTGAACAAACGGTGCGTGTGTGGGATGCGCAAAGCGGCGCCCAACTCCGCGTCTTCAAGGGGCATACCGACACCGTTTGGGGCGTCGGCTTTTCGGGCGACGGCACACGGGTCGCGTCGGGCGGTTCTGACAACACGGCGCGCGTGTGGGATGTGCAAAGCGGCGCCCAACTCCAAGTCTTCAAGGGGCATACCGACGCCGTTTGGGGCGTCGGATTTTCGGGCGACGGCACACGGGTCGCGTCGGGATCCAGGGATAAAACGGTGCGTGTGTGGGACGTGCAAAGCGGCGCCCAACTTCGCGTCTTCAAGGGACATACCTTTCCTGTTTTAGGCGTCAGCTTTTCGAGCGATGGCACACGGGTCGCGTCGGGCAGTTCCGACAACACGGTGCGTGTGTGGGACGTGCAAAGCGGCGCCCAGCTCCAGCTCTTCAAGGAGCATACAGGCTATGTCAGAAGCGTCAGCTTTTCGGGCGATGGCACGCGGGTCACGTCGGGCAGCTCCGACAACACGGTGCGTGTGTGGGATGCGACAAGCGGCGCCCAACTCAGGGTCTTTCAGGGGCATACTTCCTCTGTGAATAGCGTCGACTTTTCGGGCGATGGTACGCGGGTCGCGTCGGGCAGTTCCGACAACACGGTGCGTGTGTGGGATGTGCAAAACGGCGCCCAACTCCAAGTCTTCCAGGGGCATACTTCAAGAGTGAATAGCGTCGGCTTTTCGGGTGACGGCACGCGGGTTGCATCGGGATCCTGGGATAAAGCGGTTCGTGTGTGGGACGTGCAAAGCGGCGCCCAACTCCAGCTCTTCAAGGGGCATACCGACACTGTTTGGGGCGTCAGTTTTTCGAGTGACGGCATGCGGGTTGTGTCAGGCAGTGACGATAAAACGGTGCGCGTGTGGGACGTACAAAGTGGCGTCCAACTCCGGGTCTTCCAGGGGCATACTTCTAACGTGACTAGCGTCGGCTTTTCGGGCGACGGCACGCGGGTCGTGGCGGGCAGTTCCGACAACACAGTGCACATGTGGGATGTGCAAAGCGGCGCCCAACTACAGGTCTTCCAGGGGCATACTAATACCGTTTGGAGTGTCGTCTTTGCACCCGACGGCCGGCATCTGGCCTCCGCCAGTTCTGACCAGACGGTGCGGCTGCTTCAACTCGACCTAAAGATGCAGGTGAAACCGCGCGTGCAATGGATCGCAGGCCGACTGGCGTTATCATTGACCGACGCGGACTTTCGTGGCGCAACAGGGTTGACCGTGGGTCAACTTCGTCTCATTAATCAACGCGGTGGGATCACAGATACCACGGATGACCACGATAATGATGATGTGGATGACAAAAAAGAGAAATGAGAAAGGCTGTTTGAGCATATTCAATTTAGTTGTATTTTCTATACATTATTTATATGAGTATAGGCGCAACCGAACGGACAAGCATAGCAGCTCGCTCTTGTTCCTTGCAAAGAGAGTAGGTCATAACATTTTCAATGTATAAACCCAAACTGTACAAGCGCTCACGAATCGGCGCTACCTGCTGCGGTGTCACCCATAAGGCTAACCAGCTTGCACTATTTTGCTGCACTCTGTACCCGACACATCTTTTTTGACCC
>JBCCEG010000399.1:0-1840 GCA_039030455.1 Myxococcota bacterium
GCCAGCTTTTACGCAAGGGCGCCCGAACGGCGTGAGCGCGGCTTCGCCCCAACCCGCGCACAGCGGCTACGCCGCAAACCGGTCCACTCGCAAGCTCTCCCCTTCTCCCCGCCCCAACCACTCTCAGGCGTAGCCTGTCCTCCGGTTTATTTCATAAACACGGAGTACAGCCGTAGCCTGAGAGCGGAGGGGAGTCGCGCAAGCGCTGGCGGGGGGGGATAAAGGACCGCAATCTAATTCACTAGCAAATTCACTATTGATTAATTATCTCAGAAAGAACATGGCTTTATCGCAAGAATTCTCAACTTTACTCGAACAAAAAATTGCTTCTTATTACAAAAAAATTAATATTGATGAAGTCGGCCGGGTTCTGTCCGTTGGTGACGGTATTGCTCGTGTTTATGGATTAAACAAAATACAAGCAGGAGAAATGGTCGAATTCGCAAGTGGTGTTCAAGGTATGGCTCTTAACCTGGAAAACGATAATGTTGGTGTTGTTCTATTTGGAAATGATAACGCGATTAACGAAGGTGATATTGTAAAACGAACAGGCGCTATCGTGGACGTTCCTGTGGGAAAAGCCACGTTAGGGCGTGTTTTAGATGCATTAGGTAATCCTATCGACGGTAAAGGTGCTCTCAAAGAGGCTATTCGCCGCCGTGTGGAAGTCAAGGCTCCGGGCATCATATCTCGTAAATCAGTGCATGAACCAATGCAGACGGGATTAAAAGCTGTAGATAGCCTAGTACCCATAGGTCGTGGTCGATATGGCCCTTTGCTGTGCGAACAGTATTATATGTAGGGGGCTATATGCCGGAACTCCGAGCTCTTCGGCTCGTCAGAGGTGATAATACAAAGGTGCGCGCGGTTTGCGCGCGGTTTGCGCGCGTCCACCTTCGCCGACACTTCTCCAACCCAGGCTACGCCGTGCGCTCTTTATCCCCCCCCCTTCGGGGACCCGCGCCTCCCCTCCCCTCCGCTCTCAGGCTACGGCTGTACTCCGTGTTTATGGCGCTTGCGCTTCCCAAATAAACCGGAGGACAGGCTACGCCTGAGAGTGGTCGGGGCGGGGTAGGGACCCTAGCGCTGCGCTCCGCTCCGCGTGCTTTGGCTTGCGAGCGCAGCGAGCAAGCAAAAGCACCGGAGGGGGAGCGAGTGTTGGGTCAGCGCTTCGCGACGGTCGGCGCGGCGGCGGTTGGGGTTTGGGTCGACTGTTGGTGGACAAGCGGAAGCGCCGTAACCGGGGGGCCGCGACGGCGCTTCGGGCGCACAAAACTTGGCACGACTGCATCTTACGACGATTCCAGGTTTTGCCTTGCGCAAAAGAATAGCCTCAATGTGAGCGTGCGCGCCTCACAACGTTCGGCGAGCCCTTAGAAGCACTCCCTAGAGCACTTGTTTTCGGGGAACCGGCAGGTACTTGCACCGGCACCTCAGAGACCGTACGTCCCCTTACCTACGGCGCCTTTACTACGAATACAGGCCTGTTTTACGGTGCTCCCTCACTAGCTTGTATGTTGGGCGCAGACTTGTGCAGCGAAGCTGCACAAGGCGCCAGGGTGCAAACAGTCGCGCCTCGTACAGTGTGCCTTCGGCACCGAACAAGCGCGAGTGTACTCGTCAGGGGTGTGTTGTGCGCCTAAGGCGCGAAAGCTTTTGTGCTCCGGGTACTCCGTCGGAAGAAGTGGTTTACCGCGCTTGCCAGGCTACGCCGGCCCTGCTCTCCCCGCGCCTTCGGGGACCCTAGCGCTGCGCTCCCCTTTCCGAAGGAACCCGCCAGCGCTTGCCGCCGTCCGCCCCTTTCCGAAGGAACCCGCCCCGCCCCTTTCCTCCCCTCCCC
>JBCCEG010000400.1:0-1837 GCA_039030455.1 Myxococcota bacterium
GGCACAACTTGCGCGAGAACGGGTACCCGAATCCAATAGACGATAGACAGAGGCTGGCTGTAGAGCTATTGGACTTCAGTTGCCATGCAACAGGCAACAAGCCAGACAATACGTGGTGGTGAACTGACGGCTCAGACTGGGTTCAGTGCGGATCGGATAGAACGGTCTTCAACATAACACGGAAACAAGGGCCACCAAGGCTCGATAAAAGTAAAGGAGAGCGTTCCATGTTGAAGAAAACCCTACTCGGCCTCGCAGCCGCAGCTGCGATCACCGTAACCGCCCTTTCGGGCACCACCACCGCCGCACAAGCTGGCAAAGTCCAGATCCACATCGGTGGCTGGGGCCACGGCCACTACGGCTTTTACGGTGGACATGGTTACCGGAACCCGTGCCGCCATTGGAAGCGCAAGTGGCGCCGGACTGGCCGCTACTACTTCCTGCGCCGCTACCGCCGGTGCATGCGCCACTACTGGTAAGACCTATCGCACATTCCGCTCATTTTGAGCGGAATGTGCTCGAGGCTATCCGTTAAGAACGAGCAACTTATCCTTGATCAGACGTAACCGCCTGATCAAGGGTTGCTCTGAGCGCATAGAGTGACATTGACCCCCGGAGCGTTCTCCGGGGGTTTTTTCGTGCCGCGCTCGCCTGCTGAACAAAGATGAACAAAAAACTAGGCCAAAAAGGCCATATAGCCTGAATCGAGGCCTGAATTCATAGGCTTAGAAGAAATTGGGTTTGTTTCGCAGAATCGGGTTTTTTCCCAGTTTTCCGCCGAGAAAGATGAACGAGTTCTAGTTCCTAAATCAACTAATTAGTGGCAGTAACAACCCCTCACGTTTTCATGAACGCCAGGTGAACTCCCCCCTCAGATTTGGTTCAGCCCAGCTTCCCTATAACCGTCATCAACAAACACGGGCCAAGGGGGCTCGGGTCTCACTTAAAGAGGGAAGAAATCAATGTTCAAGAAAACCATCATGGGCGTCACCGCCGCAGCAGCCATCACCGTCGCCGCTCTGTCCGGCACCACCACATCCGCACAAGCCGGCGGCGTATACTTCGGATTTGGCGGACACGGCGGATACGGCGCCACCTTTTATGGCGGTGGCCACGGCTACTACCGCAACCCCTGCCGCCACTGGAAGCGCAAGTGGCGCCGGACGGGCCGCTACTACTACCTGCGCCGCTACCGCCGGTGCATGCGCCACACCTACTAAGGTTCGCGCCCCAACACTCAGAGTTTAGAAAAACCCCCGTAAGACAAACTTCCGGGGGCTTTTGCTGTTTGTAACAAACTCGCCCCATCCGTCATTCCCGCGCAGGCGGGAATCCAGGGGCGGCATGACGGCGGTTATAATTCACGCATCCCTGCGAAAGCAGGGATCCACACCTCGGAGCTGGCAGCACGTGCAGAGCTATGGGCCCCTGCTTTCGCAGGGGCGTGGGGATGTGGCAGCAACGCGGGCTGTCTTGGCAGCAACCCCGCAGCCTCAATGGCTCGACAAAAGCTTCGCGCCCGCCAGCCCGAAAAACCCGGCAAACATGATCTCAATAGGCTTTTTCGCCTGCCGGTAGAGACCGGCCATGCGTTCGGTTGAGAACACCAGCGCATAAGCCAGATTGCCGACAATCGAAATCACAATACCGCCCAGCACAATGACAAAGCTCACCCAAACCGGCGTTGAGGCCGTCACGGCGAGGGCAATTGTGGCGAGCCAGGCCATGACCGCCTTGGGGTTCAGCAAGTGCAAAAGAAATCCGCCGGCCCACATTTGCGCCGGGCTCGCCGCTTTGCGGGCGTAGGTTTCAGGCGCCGCACCGGGCGCACCAGCAA
>JBCCEG010000401.1:0-1837 GCA_039030455.1 Myxococcota bacterium
ACCGAGTGGTTGGGGCGGGGGGATAAAGTGCAGACCACAAAGTGGACGCCCACTCGCTCCCCCGCCCCGCCCCCTTCGGGGGCGGGGAGGGGGGCGAGGGGAGGGGAGGGCAGGAAGAGTGCAGTCCACTTTGTGGACGCCAAGCGCTGGAGTGCGCTCTTTATCCTTTTGTTTCTGCGAAACGAAAAGCAGAAATAGTGGTTCGGAGGGGAGGGAGGGGAGGCGAACGGACGGCGACTGCTCGCGCAAGGGTGCGCGTGCCAAACCGAGAGCAGCGCACTGGTCGTCTGGGTCGTAAAAAGGTGCTTTTGGTTTCCGAGCGACCGAAGGGTGTGAGCGCTCCGGCTCCGCCGGGCTCTTCCTGTCGCCTACGGCTTGCTTGCTCGCTCGCTACGCTCGCTCGCAAGCCCTCTTCCCTTCACTACGTTCAGGGAAGAGCAAGAGCAAGAACACTCTTACGGTACTCCTACGCACTCCTACGCACGACAATACGTTCGGCGACCCAGTGTCGAAGCCAACAGTTGAGTGCTGCGGCGAAATAATGACAAGCTGCTCACCTTATATGGTATGAACCCGTGTGTGGTGAAGTCTATTTTTCTCCCCCTTTTTTTTTGTTTGGAGAATGTATACCCCCAGCGCTTGCCAGGCGTAGCCTGAGACCCCAGGATCTTATGGGCGGCTTGGGATGGGAGGTTCTATCCTGCCGGTGAAGTACTACGGCAAGGGCTGCTCTCTGTAGAACCTGTTCACGGGGGTGCGAGTGAGTGCTCCCGGCAAAGGGCCCGCGCTTGCGCGAGACCGGGAGCCTTGCAGGCTTCCGGTCTTTATCCCCCCGCGGCGCTTCGCCGCACCGGAAGAGCAAGAGCACACTTAACCATGGGGTGGGCGAACATACCTTTAAGAATATTAGCGATAGAAGCAATACCGGTGAGCTCGGGCGTGATGCTGACGAAGCTCGGGGGCAGAGGGCCTGTAGTACGATTCATAGCCTCGTAAGGAAGGGGCCTACGCTCAGCCAATTCACCTCGAAGCCACGGGGCGCAAGCCGCGGGAAAGCAGTTTGTGATTGAATGCAGAGCTTTGGCGCTTGCGCTCGCAATTGACGGAGTGCCTTAGGCGCGAACAATCGCGCAAGTGTCCATCGCCGAGGCTGTGTTATAAAGCCGTGTGACGGGAGCCCGTCTCGCGCGGTTTGGTGGGCGCCTTTCACCGGGCACAGGAAGTTCGACCCTATTCATATAGGTGTGAGAAAGGGGGGTGTCTACCCTCGGATCTGCAGCGTCGCCACCGACCGCAGGCCGGTTTCGCCTAGAGAGCGATACCTTGGGCGCGCGAGTGGGCGGGTGATGGCTGCGAGGGTAGGTCCAGGGCGCAGCTGAGCGAACCGAGCACTGTAAGGCGCTTTCAAGCTCCCTAGACGCCTGGGGAGAGGCCGTAAACCCTAGGGAGTAATGGCACTCACTCGTCACCGGAGTGAAACATCTGCCAAAGTGCGGTATCTAAATCTTTTCAGGGCACGTGCTGGCGATCCCGGGGGCTCTGGCAGCGCCATAGGTTTTACCTTACTGCGGCTGGTTTGGGTTTCCCGAGCGAGCGCTCCGGCTCCGCCGGCCTCTCAGCGCTTGCGCGACTCTACTCCGAACCTTCGCCGGGAGCAAGAGCAAGAGCAAGAGCGAGGGAAACAAAGGTGTCTCTCCGGCTCCGCCGGCAGCTTCGCGACCGAAGGCGGCAAGCGCTGGAGCGGCCGGCGAAGCCGTTCGCCGAAGGGGCCCCGTAGGGCGCCGAACGTAGTGAGGCGCACTCCCTCCGCTCTTTGTCCGCTCCGCGTCCACGGAGT
>JBCCEG010000402.1:0-1836 GCA_039030455.1 Myxococcota bacterium
ACGATCGGGGTCTTTACGGTCCACCAGACTCATGTCCAGTCGGATCACCGGATGCTTCTTGGACCAGTCCCAGCGTCCTTCCTTACCGATCCATAGACCCTTGAATAGCTCTTGTTTCCCTTGAAACAGCGCTTCCAACGTGGAGATCAACAGCGACTTGCCAAACCGGCGCGGGCGGGCGAGAAAGTAGGGGCACTTGGGGGCGGAAAGCAGCTCATGGATGTTCCGCGTTTTGTCCACGTACACGCATCCCTCTTGGATGAGGTCTCGGAATTCCTGCAAACCCACGGGCAGGGGTTTGGCGGTCACGGTGCTCTCCATCTTACACTCACTTCCATGCCGACTCAGCATAACACCATGAGTGATTGCTCGCGGTGACTTGATGAGCGCCTTGCCATGCATCACCAATCCCAACAAATAAGGTTACAAATTCGGCGACCCCCCAATCGTTAATCCGAGTCGGCAAACCGCTTGACCCGCGCGCGCACGATGTTCCATCCAACATGGGAAGGCCAAATACACATGTGCGGCCGCTTTCCCTTGGGTAACACCTGAAGCTGCCAGTCTAATCGCCTGGACTGAATCAATTGGGTTAGATTCGCCGCGTCGATCAGGGGGTCGGCGGGGTCCAGGAAAACCAGGGTCCGCGTGGGGCTGTAGACAAACCCAGGTTCATGCACTTTGTATAACAGCTGCCGGAGGGCTTGGGCCGCGCACAAGGGCAAATCCCGCTGCGCGGCATAGCGCCCCGCCAACATGCGACCTCCCTGAGGCAGACGCTCCACGCCTAAGTTGCGCAGCGTCCGCACCACATGCTCTGGAACCACCTCGTCCTCCTCGATCCGCATCGCGCGGCAGACCAAGCGAGAAAAAAGCTCCTTGCCCGCGGGCAGGCGCGCGGCAATCACCCCGCGCAAACTCCGCACGCCGTCGGCGGGCGCGAAATAGACGCAGCCCTTCAGACACAGGGGCAAGCCTTCCTGGCCGCGGATCTCCGCCAAGCACACCGTGCTCAACAAACACCCCATGGAGTGCCCGACCACATAAAGGCGGCCGCCGTGCCGCTGTGCTTCGTGCACGGCAAGGGCAAACGCTTGCCGGAAGTCCGCGCGCCAATTGGCCAAGGTCATCTCTTCGGCCGCGTCGCCGCGATGCCCCGACAGCCGCGCCAGCAAACTAGACACCCCCAACTCGCCCAGCAACGCAATCACCTCTTCCATGGTCTCGGGCTTGCCGTTCAGGCCGTGCAGCACCAACGCCAAGGCCCTGGAGTTGTCGGCTGGGTAAAAGCACAGCAAGTGCCGCGGCCGCGTGGGAGTTGCACGACGACCGCCACCCTCGCCGACGGACCCGACTGGCTTTTCTTGTAGCGGCATGGGGAGATTCTGTTGACCCAAGCATGGGGCCGCGCCCCGACATCCCGAAGTTGTGTGCCGGCGCTGCCGTCCCCCACCAAGATTCCACAGCTTAACATCCGGTTCAAGCCCGCCTCGAAACCGGGGCCGTCTTTTGGGTGAAAGTAGACAAACAAACCCTTGGCTAAACCACTGTTCAGCGACGTGGGTTCTCTCGTCTTGTCATTCCCTCCCGGGGGACTTCCAAAGGGGACTTCCAAAAAGGTATCCAAGCTGGCGGATGGCGAAAATTTCTTTCTGTCATCCGGCACGAGCGAAGCGAGGAAGGACCCCTGCTTTCGCCTTGCTATTACCCACATCTCCATGGCCGGCTGCGGGAACTAGGAAACACGCGGTGGATCTTTGGATTGCGGTTGCTTGAGACCGCTTTGACCGTGAACGCCGCGGGGAAAGCGGCGTCGAGCCGCCGCACACCAAAGCG
>JBCCEG010000403.1:0-1829 GCA_039030455.1 Myxococcota bacterium
GGTAATGATGGAAATGAACGGCACCAGCATGATGGCGCGATCCAAGACGGTCTCGAAGGCGCGCAAGAGGAAAGCGGAGGCGAGGGAACACGCCAGGCAGGCGGTCAACCAGGGCAGGCGTACGCGCGCGGTGGTCCATGCCCGCGCCGGGCGGATAAGTTCTCGGGGGGAAGTGCCCACCATGTGTAGGGCGTCCTCGCGCGCCTCGGCCGCGAGCACGTCCATGACGTCATGCACGCCGATGCGTCCCAGGATGTGGTCGTGGGAATCAAGCACCGGCACGACCCAGAGGCGGCGACGTTGGAAGAGACGGGCGACTTGCTCCCGGTCCATGCGGGGCCGCGCGACGAAGAGGTTGGTGTCCATGACGCGCGTGACGGGAGTGGCGGGCGATTGGTTGAGGAGGTCGGGGGCGTGGCTGGATGATTCGCGCGGCGCTTGGTCGAACCGTGGCGAGGTCCCCATGAGGAAGATCATGGCATGCCGGTTGCTTGTTGCAAGATTCGCTCGAGGCTTCCGTGGTCGGAGAGGCTACCCCCTAAAACCTCCCCGGCGAAAGCTGTTTTTTCATGCGTCTTTGCGTGGCGGGGGCTTGTGTTTTGGTTTGTTTGGCCCTTGGTGGAGCGGGCAGGCGGCCTTACGGCCGTAAAAAATCCAGACGGGGATCGATGTGTCGCAACGCTTGCAAGCCTTCTTCGTAAAGGGCATAGCGATTTTTAGACGGATAGTAAAATTTCTTGTCGAACGTTGTATGCTCTTGCTCGACTTGTATCCGATACAGGGCGTCGTCTAAATGGAGGCCTGTTTCTTGCTTCATGAGACCGACCGCGCGATGCAAAATGCCGTAATCACGAAAAGCATGATAAAAATGGCTGCGCGCATCGTCCAGCTCTTTTGGCTCTTCCCCTTTTTCGAGGACAACACGATCTCGCGACGCTAGGCCCGAGCGACCGCTGTGCGCATAAAGAAAGTTCTTTTCTTGCCCCTTGAGCATGTAACTGGTGTCATCATCCATCAACACCGTGTCTCGCAAGCATTGAGGGTCGGAGTGAACCACGCGCAGATCCTTTTTGAGGTAACCGTGAAACAGGATGGAGATGTCGGGCTGCAACTGGTCGTCTTTCTCGCGCGGCATCCTATAGGTGTCGATGCAATGGTGGCGCGAGTAAACGGCAATCGCCTCTTGGGCCTTGCCGGCCTCTTGCCCAAATACATGCCGCAACAAAGCAGGGACCAACAGCTTATTACGTTCCTGGGTGCCCGAGCTGAACAGAACAATGCGCGTCTTGTGTTGCCACAATGCCCGCAACATCTGGGGCACACCGATGTACAGGGGAAAGACATAATCCTGCACGGGAACAAGGTGCTCTTTGGCAAACTCTTCGCCCAGCCTCTTCACAATCTCATCGAAGCCCTCTTTCCCTTCCGATGGATCGCAAACCAAGGTCCCGTCAATATCAAGCACCACTGTCAGTTTGGAGTATGGCATTGCTCTTCCTCAATCACACTCTACACGACACCGCAGCAAAAAAACAGGGTGATGATTCGCCACTTTAAAGCCCCCACACGGTGATGCGTTTGCCGTCGAGGGCTTGTTGTTCGTGCTTGACCCAAATCCGCTCGTCCCAGCTTTTGCCGACGCGGCGGTCAAAGAGGAGCAGGTGGCCCTCGGGGGCGTGAAATCGATCCATGTAAGCAGCGGTTTGTTTCAGTCCCTTGCCAATGACAGTGTCGGCGCCGTCGTTGCGGTGGATGAGCTTGAGTTCCAAGACGATGATCTGTTTCTTTTCCGCGCGTTGCAGCGTGACCTCCTTGTCGCCCAACGGCCA
>JBCCEG010000404.1:0-1829 GCA_039030455.1 Myxococcota bacterium
CCGGAGGCCAACAGCAGGCTCCACAGCTCACGCGCGGCCCCCGTGAGCGAGCGCAAGGGGGCTTCGTCGAGAATCGGCCGCGCGATGTGCTTGGAAGAACCAAATAGCACCTGTAACAGTTCATTCTTCATGTCCGCGTCCGAGCAGCGCAACAGCGTATGCACCAATGCGTTGTCGCTGGTGTTGACCCAATACAAGCGGGGAACCTTGGTGGGGTTGGCTAGATAGCTCACCACCGACCAGGGGTTGTAAATGGTGACCGGTTCGTCCGCGCCGATGCAATAGCCGTTGTACCAGGTCCGCACGGCGTCAAGGCGGTGGGCCAACTCTCGCCGCGTTAGCAGCTCGCGCACCTCGGGTTCGGTAAAACCAAATGAAGCGGCAAAGCGATCCTCCAACACGCCGTAAACGCCTGGGTTGCTCAGGCCGGAAAAGATATCTTCCTTGGCCACGCGCAAGATGCCCGTGAGCACGGCTTTGTGCAAGTAAACATTGCCCTTGAGCGCGTTGCTCAACAGCGAGCGGATAAACCCAATCATGCGGCCGTAGTAGGAGTCCTTGGCGTGAAGATCCTCGCCGTCGGCGCGTGAGTTGGTGTAGGCCGCGTGAATGGGAGCGTCATACTCGTCGATAAGAACGATTGGATACGTCCAAGCCAGCTGATTCGGATTGTCCTTGTTATGGCGCAGCGTCAGCAGCTTGCACAGCAGTTCCAGCGAATGACGCCAGTCGGCCTGTTTCGCCCGCGAGCGGCTGAGGATTCGCTCAAGCGAGGCCTCTTCGTCAGGCTCCAAACCTTTGCCGTGGAAGTCTCGGCATTCCTTGTGACGGGTGATCTCTCGATGAACGAGGCCGCACAACTCATCGTAGGCCTCCTCCCACGTGGGCAGCTTGGCGCTCTTGAGCGTGAGGGAGATGACAGGATATTTGCCTTGATGCGCCATCGTGGCCGCGTCCTCTTCCGCCAACAGTCCGTCGAACAAGGCTCTTGTATTCGTTCCCTCCGGCGGCGGCTCGAAGAAATACCGCAGCATGCTCATATTCGTCGTTTTGCCGAACCGGCGCGGGCGGGTGAGGAGCATGATGTCGTACGGGCAGGTCAGCACGTCGCCGATCAACCGGCTTTTATCGACAAAGCAGCGCTGTTGCGTGACCACTTTGGCGAAGTCGTCAATGCCGCCTGGTACGATGCCCCTGGGGTTAACAATGCGCACGGGCGGTTCCGTTTTCATGGTGGATGTTACTTGCGTCTCGCCGCTAGCGGCGGCCGTTGGCCTCGGCTCCATTCCCTTCTACAATAACACGCGGGCCTAAGTTAGCGCGGGATTGTGATCATGAACATGGAATGGAGTACTTTGGCGGCTATATCGGCGGGAGTCGTCACAAACCAAACCGCCGGTGACGCCTCGTGGGGCCCGGCGCCGGCCCGCAGCGTGGTCGAGGCCTTTGTCAACGCGCGCTTTTCCGAAGAAGATCGGCATCGCCGCCGATTGGAGAAAGTGGCGCGGTTGGAGAATTCAGATTAGTTGTAACCTTGGCGTGGTCTGGCAGCGTTGAGACTGGTGGCTTACCTTACCTGACAACGCGAATTCTGTTTAAGGGAACTGACTTGAGTCGCTTGTAGTCTGGTTTTAGCCGTGTTTTGCCTGAGTGGCCTTGTCAAAGCGGCTTCCTTGTGATCTTCTGGCTTTATCACCCAAAACCTTGATCAGAAGGCCCCCGATGATTCTAGAAGAAATCTTTTGCCCTGTCGATGACTTTTGCCGCGTTTTTGTTCCGAAGTGGCGTCGCCTTCAGCTGGAAGATGGTAAGAAGCATAGAGCGAGAAG
>JBCCEG010000405.1:0-1821 GCA_039030455.1 Myxococcota bacterium
CTCGCGCGCGCGGCAGCGACAAGACCAGGGATTATGAGAAAACGGCAAGACATCAACGCCCGCTTTGATAGCCCCGCGAAAGCGACTTGACCTATCGAGATCAGCCCTTGAGCCTTCTGATGCGTTGGGGCGACAAATGGGTCAACTTGGCGATGGTGGTGACGGGCATCTTTGCACTCAACATGCCGCGGGCCACTTCTAGTTTGCCCTCCAGCTTGCCTTCCAACTTGCCCTCCAGCTTGCCTTCTAGCTTGCCTCTTTCCAGACCCTCTCTAACGCCCAGCCGCCGACCTTCCCGTAAACCCAACTGCCTGCCTTCGTGCCGGAAGATGTCGCTGAAGCTCATAACGATTCTCCTCAAGTCTTGGCGTGTAAGCACTTTCTCTAGTCCTAGTATAAAGTCATCGGCTTGTTCGTGTCCATCGCCGGGGAACACATAATCAACCATCGCCTGAAGCATCGCGGTGCCGCTCACGCGCCGCAACACACGGGCCAGCAGCGGCTCCAACTCCGCGATTACCTTGACCGGATCCTCGTAAGCCTTTCGCATCAGCAATTCGGCCGCGTCAAGCTCGGGACAGCCGCTGTTGCATTCGTTCGGAAGATCGATGAGCTGAATCAGCTGCGGCGCGGCCGTAAGCGCCCAGCGGGCGAGTTCTCGCACAGAAGAAGGCAAGCGCTGGAAGAGATCCAGCGGCTTGCGCCAACGCTGTCGGCTGTTACAGAAGACAATATGCCAAATCAGCGGAGGCACATTACTTTTTCCATTGTGTAACTCAAACTCCAGAATTCTCCCTTTCGTGATCGCTGCTCGCATCGCCATGTCGCCGCTAGGGTTGGTCTGCTGCTCGATGGGAAAATAGGCCCAGCCGTTGGCCTGCTTGAAGGGCGCGCGCAAAATGCAATCGGGCACAATGGTTTTGTCGGCGCGCGCGAGGGTTTCAGGCGCCGGTTCCAGCTTGTCCAGATTCACCGGCGCCGTCACCTTGGCGGGAACATGAAATTCGATAAACGCCCGCTGGAACGATGGGAACCGCATCATCTGCCGGAAAAACCGGTCGTGGCGGGTGCGCTTGGGCATGATTTCTCATGCTACTCTTTTTACGGCTTTCCCGTTGCCGTCCCGAATATGCCGCACAAAGTCACCACTTGATTAAGGGATTCCGGCCCGCCGTAGGCCGGCGCCAGCACGGCTTGCGGCTGTTGGTCGTGGTCTGGTGGGTGGTGAGAGCGAAAGGGTGTGGATTGCATGGGAAAACCGTGTTGATGAAACAGTGTCGGCGAAGGGCCGGACCGAGGTAGCGCAGGAGGGGTTTATGTCTTGCACAACGACGCTGGCTTGCGCTTAAAAGAACAGGCTATAAGTTGCGCGGCGCCACCATCACCATTTGATTTAGCCAACGTTTGAGTTCGGCGGCAATCATCATGTCTCCACCCCCAACGATACAGGCAGTTTTAGTGGATTGGCGCGGTGGCTTCTGAATCAACCGGATTGCCCGACGGACTCGCGCGCGCGGCAGCGACAAGACCAGGGATATGAGAAAACGGCAAGACATCAACGCCCGCTTTGATAGCCCCGCGAAAGCGACTTGACCTATCGAGATCAGCCCTTGAGCCTTCTGATGCGTTGGGGCGACAAATGGGTCAACTTGGCGATGGTGGTGACGGGCATTTTTGCACTCAACATGCCGCGGGCCACTTCTAGTTTGCCCTCCAGCTTGCCCTCCAGCTTGCCTTCCAACTTGCCCTCCAGCTTGCCTTCTAGCTTGCCTCTTTCCAGACCCTCTCTAACGCCCAGCCGCCGACCTTCCCGTAAACCCA
>JBCCEG010000406.1:0-1818 GCA_039030455.1 Myxococcota bacterium
CCTTGTGTCCCCATGGGCTAACGCGGTGTAGACTAAAGCCGTGATTCTATCACCAGCACGTAGGTTGGTTGAGGCGGTGGCGAACTGTGTCGGCAAGTTGGTAAGAGGCTGGTTTGGGAGTAGCACGCATGCGCTCTTGGTTTGATGCGACGGTCGCGGCGCTGCAACAGCGGCTGCGGCCGCAAGAGTCTTTCGCATTGTGGTTTGCCGGAGAGGAGTCGCATTTTGTTCGGCTGAACCATGGCCGCATTCGTCAGGCGGGTTTTGTGCGCCAAGCGCATGCGCGGCTGCAACTGATGCGTTCGGGCCGCGGTGTTACGGGCCGTCTCACGCTGCAAGGGCAACCCGCGGCCGATCGCCGCTTGCTGACGCGTTGGCTGCAAGACCAACGCGAGCATTTGGCCGTGCTGCCGCCCGACCCCCATTTGGTGGTGCCCGACGCGGTGCAAAGCAGCGAGTTGGTGGAAGACACCCCTCTGCCGGACTCGTCCGAAGCTATTGGAGAGATTATCGACGCGGCCGGGGATTTAGACCTGGTGGGGCTGTACGCTTGCGGCCCTCTGTATCGGGGTTTTGCCAACTCGCAAGGGCAGCGCAACTGGATGCATCGCAACAGCGTTCACTTTGACTGGAGCTTGTACGGCAGTGGCGATTGTAGCGTCAAGGACAGTTACGCCGGTGCCGCTTGGGATGAACCGATTGTGCGGCGCAAGCTGCGGCAGGGGCAACAACGCCTGGCGATTATGCAACGGCCCGTGAAAACCCTTGTGCCCGGGCACTACCGCGCCTATTTGGCTTCGGCGGCCGTGGGCGAGATTTTGTCCACGGTGGCATGCTGGGGGGGTTTTAGCCTGCGCGCCCACCGCGACAAGACTTCGATTTTGCAGGGGTTGTCGTCGGGGCGGCAGCGGTTTCGCCAAGACGTCACTTTACGCGAGGACTCTTGTCACGGCTTCGCGCCGTTGTTTCAAGAACAAGGGTTTATTCGCCCAAGGGAGACGACGCTGGTGCGCGAGGGCACTGCGGCATCGTTATTGGCGAGCCCGCGATCGGCGCGTGAGTATAACGTCGCGTGCAACGGGGCTGGCGACAGCGAGATGCCCGTCGCGTTGGACTTGGCCGCCGGGCAGCTGTCGCGGCAGGACGTTTTGGCGGAATTGGGGACGGGGCTTTACGTGGGCAATCTGTGGTACCTGAATCCCTCGGACGCGGCGGCGGGACGCTTGACGGGCATGACGCGCTTTTTCACCTGCTGGGTGCAAAACGGTCAATGGGTTGCGCCCGTTGCTCCCATGCGATTCGACGATACCGTGTATCACCTGCTGGGGGAGCATCTGGTGGCTCTCACGCGCGAGCGCGAGCGTATGCTCGATCCCAGTACCTACAGCGAGCGGTCGACGGCGAGCATGCACGTGCCCGGCATCTTGCTGTCTGATTTGTGCCTGACCTTATAGTACCGCAGACCAGAGGGATTGATAGGATTGCAGGATGAGTGATCGGGACGAAACGCGCGATTTTTCCACTTTATCATTCCTGCCCCTGGTCGGAGCCAGGGGCAGGGCTCCAGCACCGAATCCACTGTCCGACATCCGACCATCTGTCAAATCCTGTGATCTGCGGTAGTAGTGGAGAATCACGCCGCCCGCGCTGCTACACCGGCCACGGATTGGCAGGGATGAATGGGATTGTCGGATAGCGGGAATGCTGGCAAAATGACAGCAAGACAACGGCAAGAGCATCACCGTGTGGGCCATGTAGGAGGAGAATTATGAATTATTAATTATGAATTATGAGTTTTTTGCCGTCATTGTTAAGCAC
>JBCCEG010000407.1:0-1802 GCA_039030455.1 Myxococcota bacterium
ACCCAATTCCGGCCCGGGTTTGTGCCCCAGCTTGAGCAGGTGACGACCCTGCAGCAGGGGGTCGGGGGGCCGCAGATCCACGTCCAACCGCCGCGCTTGCTCCCTCAGCCAGGCGCAGCTAGGGTCACGGCCGTTTTGCGCCTCCGGTGTCGTCCGGCCCAAAAAATCCGCTTCGGCCACGTAACACAAGCGTTGGATGGGTACGCGCCGCGCCAAACGGCGGATGGCGCCGTCAGAGACATGTTCCCGTTCCAAATACAACTGCATGGGTCGCAGATGTTCCCGCACCAAGGCCACCACGGCATCGGCGCGTCGGCCGGTAATTGCCAGTCGCTTGAGAAATTGTCGCGTGGGTTTGGCGCCCGCCACATCGTGCCCCTTGGAACGGATGTGATCGCCCTCCCGTGCCGTTGTGGCGGGCTTGCCCAGGTCGTGGCAGAGGGCCCCCAGCATGACAAGTCGTGACTCCTCGGGTTCCAGCGTGTGAGCCCGAACCAAACGGGCCGCCGCGTCCGTCACCATGAGCGTGTGCACCCACACGTCGCCCTCGGGATGCCACTTGGGGTCTTGCGGGCAGTTTTGCAGCGCCGCCAGCTCGGGGAACAGCACCAGTGCCCCGCAGTCGTGCAAGGCCGACAATCCCTTGGACGGCTTGGGCGCGGCCAACAGCTTATTGAGCTCACCACCAATCCGCTCGGCCGACAGCGTCGCGAGTTCCCCTTGCAGCGATCGGCATAGCGCGACCGTATCCTCGTGCATGCGCGCATCAAAGCGCGCGACGAACTGCGCTCCTCGCAGCACGCGCAGCGGGTCTTCGGCGAACGCGGGTGAGACGTGGCGCAGCACGCCTCGCGCTAGATCCTCCCGTCCGCCGCACGGGTCCAGCAGGCGCCCCGTGGCAAGGTCCAGCCCCATGGCGTTGATGGTGAAGTCGCGCCGTTGGCATGCCCTGGCGAAGTCCAGGGCGGGGTCGGGCGTGACGGCAAAGCCGCGATGTCCGGCGCCTGTTTTGCTCTCGGTACGCGGGAGGCTAACGTCAAAGGTCTCGCCGACCGTGGTGACTTTGAGAATGCCGAAGCTCTTGCCGACTTCGTTAACTGTCGCAACGGGTTGCAGGGCCTGTTTCAAGGCGGGAACGGGGAGTCCGTATACCTCTATATCCACGTCTTTTGGCGCAATGCCCAGCAGATGATCACGCACACATCCGCCCACCGCGATGGGGTGCCCGCCGGCGGTCGCAACGGCCCGAACAACACATTGCAACGCCCCTGAAACAGGAAAAAAGGACCGCTGCGTGGCTTTGGGACCGAAAGCCCTTTGCTTTGCCACACCCTGAGCCTCTCTCAACGTCTCGTTTCTCCCCGGAAGCTCCGGCGATAAAGCCCTTCTGGGGACTCTCGTAACGTTCCAGTGTATCGGAACCTTTGGTAGCAAAGGGGCACAGCCCCCGCAGTGACTGGAGGTGCCGACCGGATTCGAACCGGTGTAGACGGCTTTGCAGGCCGCTGCCTAACCGCTTGGCTACGGCACCATCGCTTGAAGGGCAGTGTGCCACCGCCGCCGCCTCGCGGTCAAGGGACCCAAAGGGTCTTTGGGGCCGAAGGCCCTTTGCTTTGCCATACCCCGCGCCACTATCAAGTTGCGCTGCCCTCGGAGTTTTTTGCATCCAGCCCTTGCGGCGGCTGGGTTTGCGTGTCGTTCCCCAGCTCTGCTGATGGTTGGTGAAGAATACACTGTATTTCTTTTCCGTCCACTTCGCGGATTTGTTGGGGTGTCTCCTACGTGCCCAGCGCCAAAGCGAC
>JBCCEG010000408.1:0-1781 GCA_039030455.1 Myxococcota bacterium
AGTGGTTGGAGGGGTGGAGAAAGCTACACTCCAAAAACCATTAACCTACTACAAGAGGTCGATAGCAAGCCAAGCCCACTCTTTCCCTACACCGACTGCGTGTGCACGAGTAGGAACCACAACCGCCACGTCAATAATAGCGGATCGGCTCAGGTCACTCTTAATTTCATTAATCAGTGTATTATTATTGGACTGACGAACTGAATTTATCATACTGCCAAACCAATCTCTGGCTTCGTCTTCATCATCTCCCGGAAGCGCAGGAAAAATTGCAGCACCGTCTTCTGCCGCTTCTTTAAGCTTGTCAGTTACAACAGCAACACCGGCATCTACGTGAAGATGTAAATAATGCTTTCTCATATTTTCTTGCGCCGCGTTACGTGTAGCCGTAGCTTCCATTCTATCAAGGTATTGCCCGACACTATTTTTAAGACGTGTTTCAAGACTATCTGTAGGAGCCACAGCGTCTACGCTAGCTCCTCCGCCAACTGCTGCTGCTGCGGCCGCGAAAGAATTTTTCGCATCGTCATTGGCTAGAACCGCCCCCGCGAGCGCCGCGTTACCGACGGCGGGCGCGGCACCGACAGGGTTCCAAACTAAATCTCTCGCGATGGCCGTGCGGCGTGCATTCACCCCTGCGGCAGCACCCGTACGCCCCAGCGACCCGACAATGGCGGTGCTCATTTGGTCCAGATCGCCATGATAAGCGGTGCGCGCGGCCACGGGCAACGCTAATAGAAGATCCACCAAACTCTCCTGCTTTGCCTGCTCCCCGGCAACCACAGTGTTCGCAGCACCCGCGTTCGCGGAAATAGCTTGCAAAGCGGCTATGTTGCCTACATGACCAAAACCTCCGGCTGCGGCCACAAGAGCATCTCTAGCATTGTCATTGTTCCAAACGTCTTCAAGAAGCTGCTGGTTCACTGAATTCCACACTAGCTGTGCCGTAGCTTCTCTCGTTAATCTCACAGGCGCTCCCACAGGCGGAGGCACTGGCGCGGCTGCGGCCACAGCTCCAAACCGCCCTAGCACCGCTACAATAGAATTGCTCAGCTCATGTAGATTGCCACGATGAAGCGGCGACAACTCCACTGGAGGAATTGTGAGCAAGAGAGCGACCAGCCTGTTTTGATTCGCGCCAACCGCGCCAGCGACGGCCGTGATCGCCGCGCTCGCATCGGCACTGGCCAACACTGCCTTGGCAAGCTCCGCGCGCGGGGCCGAGCCCAACACCATGGTGGCGATAGCGGCTTGGCGAGTTAAATCCGTAGGGGCAGCATGTGCCCGCCCAAGCGCTCCCACGACGGCATTTCCGAGTTGATATAGATCGGCGTGCCCTGCCGCGGCACCGGTTAAACCTAACAAAACAGTAACAACATCATCCTGCACCCCCGCGTGCGTGCTGGTGGAAATCTCTTGCAAAATGGGAATAGAGTCGGCAAGAGTCTTGCCTTCCGTCGCCAACCGAATCATCCATTGCCGGTTTGTCGAACTGGGTGCCGCATCGCCCTTCAAGCTCCGTAACGCTGTTTGGATTGTGTCCGCGAACGTTGCGTAGTTGTCGCGAATGCGATCCCAAAACCCTGTCTTCGGATCTAACAGCTTGCCCACCGCCGTGCCTTGCCCGGGGCTGCCAGGTTCCCCACCCACTAGAATGAGTCCCTTTAGAGCTTCGTTCGTCAAATCCGTCTGCTCGCCGAGCAAAGCGGCCGTTTGGGAGGCTTCGGCATGATCCGGATGTTCGGTCACCTTGTCGGCCAAGGCTTGCTGCAACTGGGGGG
>JBCCEG010000409.1:0-1777 GCA_039030455.1 Myxococcota bacterium
AATGACAAAGCGCGGGGCGGGGCAACCCGCCCCGTCGGCAGAGACGCGATTCATCGCGTCTCTACAACCACGGGCAAAAGCAACGACCGAGACTCCCGTCGTCCGGCGGCACGGCTTTTCCCCGCCATCGGGCACGAGCATAGCTTTCTCTGTCATCCGGCACGAACGAAGCGAGGAAGGATCCCTTTCGTGTGTCGCGGAGTCAAGGAAAGCTTTCGCGGGAATGACAAGCCGAGGGGCGGGAACGGCAAGAAAGGCGGTGTTATTTCCACGGGCTGTTATACCAATCCGCGAAAAAAACGTTCCCCACCCTGTCATTCCCGCCCCTGTTCGGCAGCCAGGGGCAGGCTCCAGCGGGAATCCAGAAAAAACGGGAGCGGCGAATGCACGGGGGGTTGTCGATTTTGTAACATTACTTTTTTGGGATTGGTATTATTTATGAAAACTCACAACCCAAGCAGCTCTCGCAGTTGCGTGAGCGCGCGGCTGTTTTGCCCCGGCCGCGTGGCGGCAATCTCGCGCAGCCGCCATTGCACGGCGCTCATGTGCTTGGCGTGGGGAACTTTTAGCAATTCCCAGCGGGGGCGGCTTTGCTGAAACGACAGTAAAAAGGATCGGTGCGCGGCGGTCAGCCCTTCGCGCAAACGTCTGATCATTTCCACGCGCGCCTCGATCAGCTCCTCGCACGAGATAGGGCGGGCCGTCATGCCCCGCAAGTCCCGCGCGAACGCGGCGCGCAAGTCGCGCAATGGAGGATCCAACAGCGCGGCGATGGGGCGGGCGTGGCTGATGAGGTACACGAGAAACGCCGTCAGCACGGGCGGCGTGATGCCTTCGTGCCGCAGCAATAGATGCACGTCGAACAGATCGCGTGGGTGCTGTCGGTCGAGCGCGGCGCACAGCATCGGATTCAGAGCTTTCGGGACCTTCCAAAAAGGGTTCGGCATCGCTATTCGCGGGTTTTGGTCTAGGCCCCCGTTTTCACCTTGCTATTACCCACGTCTCATTTTGCCCCCGAGGCAGCTTGGCCGGCCAGGGCGGCTCCCATCAAGATGAGTTGAAACACTCGCCACCCTCGCCAGGCCCGTAGCCATCCCAGAGGTCCGTCGCTTGTTCGACCAACCCAGCCGCCCAACAGGCCGATGCCTCGCCAAAATTGCCTGACGGTCAACACGTCTTCCGACTGTTTCATATAGGCCGACGTCACACGCGCGGCTTCTTGCTCCACGACCAACCAACGCGGACCATACCACCGCCCCAGCTCCTTGGCTTGTGCGAAGCTGCCCGCGGCCAGGGTCGTTAACAAGATCCATTCCAACGGGTCGGTTCCCTTGGGCGGCTTGGGTTTCCCATACCCGCAAAAAATAAATGCAAAAACTTTTATGAAAAACATTGTATAAAAACTAATATAATCGGCATGTGTACATTTAGTGAATCAAGAGAAAAATGTTGTACATGTGGTGGTAATTCTGATATTAAATTCACGGAAAAAATTTTCCCCGGTAAAAATGCCGTAAACGGCGCTTTTTGCTACTCAAGCTCATACTCTCTAAAAACCAAAACGCCCCTCGACAGCAATCTCAAACGCAATTGCAAAAATGCTTCCTTGCAGGCCTGCGGAAGCACCAAAGCGTATGAGCACTGTATCGCTAAATTCGGGACCTGTGTGTGGAACGCGCCCGGATTTCCCGACTGTGTCATCACCGGCAGCAACACGGCGAGCTGTTCTAACTTCGAGTGACAACATAGAGAAAACACTGCTCACAGGCGCGATGCA
>JBCCEG010000410.1:0-1770 GCA_039030455.1 Myxococcota bacterium
ACCGTTCCTCGCTGCGCTCGGAACCCTCACCCCTGGTGCTTGGTTTGTTCCTCGCTGCGCATGGTTCGCAACGCGGGTTCGCGACCCTCACCCCTGGTGCTTGGTTCCGAACGGTGCAAGCCGCCTGCGGGGGCTCAAACCAGCCAACCAAGGAACCAAGCACCAGGGAACGGTCAAGCTTTTGTGGAACCAAACCGCGCTTGCGCTTGGTTTACCCTCTCCGGTTCGCTTGACCACTGAACTTAGTAGAACGGGGGTTATTTTGCTTCGCCAAACGCGCCCAATCCCATGGAACGTAGGAGCAATTACGGCCCGGCTGCGGACTCTCAGCACGTAAACGCCAAAATAATTCCCATAGCTCTGTTTTAGTAAGCGAGCGCAGTGCACCAACGATCTACTCTCGAGCTCTGGAATGCAGTACGAGCTTCGGGGCGCTTACACCTGTAATAAGGCACCCATAGATAGGCGATACAAAACCACTTGCGGGCCTTTAACCCGTGGGCCACGCGCTAGCGACCCCTTCTACGACCTGAACGGCCGGCGCAGCGTGGGCAGCGAGTTTACGAGGTTGAAGTGCTCTAGCGCGGGGATGCTGCTCTTTCGACCTAGTGGTCAAGGTAAAAGTTGGTTTGCCGAACCAAGTGAGGCAAACCGGTTCGCTCAGCTGGTTTGGCACGCGCGCAAGGGCGCCCGGACCCTTTAGCAGCGACCGAGGACCCCACCAAACGGTGTCCACTCCCTACCCCTTCAAACCACCGGTTTGTGCAGCCCCACCGGCCAGGCAACCGTATTGAGCCTCGGCGGGGTTGGCGCTTGGGCACACCGCTTTGTCGAACACAAAAGCTTGACCTTTAATCGCGCGCAACGGTGGCATTCGCCACCTTGACCACCAGCTGCCGAACTATTGCTGTAGAAGCGTTCTATAGGTGGTCGTTAAATGAATGGGGCGAGCGCAGCGAGCCGCCGTAAGCACTCTGGGGGATGAACCTGGGTTTGGTGAAGTTCAGTTTATGTCGGATGGAGTGACCGAATATTCGGGTGCACGAATGAGGGTCGGTGAACAGGTCGGGCTCCCTCCCTAGGATCGGTTGTGCGGGTTTGGCCAGCTGCGTAAACGGGTTCGCAATTGTCGGAGCCAAACACCGGCACACCCAAAACACCAAGGTGATAGAGCACGTCCCCGTGCCGACCGTCATTCGATCGCACCCAATCGACCGGAGTGCCCGGTGTGTTTCCAGGTAGGAGCCCGTGGATGCCCCGAACTGTAGTCCCGGGACCCCAACGCGCAATGAGTAGTGGGGCTTGTACATAGTTTTACTGCTGCGCTCGGAAAACCTTTAGTTCTAAGGTCGGGACGAGGAAGCGCACTCTCATTCACCTAGCTCGTTCCCACGTTCCCGTACAGTGGGCGCGTGGGAATGCGCTAGGTTATTTTGGGGCGAACGTTCTGATCCGCTCGCTGAACTTCACTTTCTACGAGCTAGGGGTTAGTTACAACGTTCCGGGAGCGGGTGCGTTCGGCCGATGGACGATAGATCGAATGCCGCGATACAAGCGAGTATCAAGTGGTCAAAATCAGTCCGTAAACGGGCGAACGGTCGGCGCATTTGGCTTGGCTAAGTTTTCAGCTACGGGCATTTGGTCAAAGCGGTTTGGGTGCGAGCGAGCGTAGCGAGCGAGCACCGCTTTAGCTGCACCAGCCAAGGGAACCAACACCGGCCGAGGGTAGGGAGTGGACACCGTACGCTCAGCTCATTAGCTAAGCGAACC
>JBCCEG010000411.1:0-1770 GCA_039030455.1 Myxococcota bacterium
CAAAACCAGCGGGTTGATCGCACCGTCGGGTGTCGGCACCGTGACGGCAAGGCGCTCGACGCCGGCCACTTTCGCGGGAATGGCATTCATCAGAACCGACGATGGATAAGAGGCCAATCCGCCGGGCACATAAAGCCCCGCTGCCGAGACAGGCGTCCAGCGCCAGCCCAATGTCGCGCCGCTGTTGTCCTGCCAGCTTTCGTCTGCAGGCATCTGCTTTTGGTGATAGGCGCGGATACGGTCCGCGGCCAGTTCCAGCGCAGCCCGATCCCCGGGGGCGACATCGCTGATCGCCATGTCTATCTCGTCCGGCGAAAAGGCCAGTGTTTCCGCAGTCAGGTCGAGCCGGTCGAGCTTTGCCGTCAACTCAAGCAACGCCGCATCCCCACGCGCCCGCACATCCGCGATGATATCGGCAACAACCGCGTCCACATCGGGGCTATCCTCGCGTTTGGCCGACAAGAGCGCCGCAAAGGCGGCTTCGAAATCGGGCGAGGTCGTGTCTAGAAATGCAGGCATTGAGTGCCCTCCGGCGTATTTCACCCGCGAGGCATATCGCCCGTCATCCAATCGCTCAACCCCTCGCGCCACGCTCAGAGTGTTTTACGCATAGGCCAGGCCGCGCTGCCACGCCAACGGACCGGAGCGCCATCCTCTTCCCAGCCTCTGGCACGATAGAACGCCAAGGCGGTTTTTGTCGAAACAAGCGTGGCATTGCCATGACCGCCTTGCCGCAACACATCTTCGAGATGCGCCAGAAGTTCCGTTCCAACCCCGATGCCACTGTGCTGCGGCGCCACGTAAAGCAGCGATATCGCCCCTTCCGGCGTCACACCCCCGACGCCTGCAAGTTGCCCATGACGCAGCCCAAGCCATGGAACAAACCCCGACGTGATCCAGCGGCGAACCTCGCCCGGGGACTTGTTCGCAGTCCAGTCTGCGATCTCGGCTGGGTCGTTCCGATGATCTTCTTCGCAGAGCACAGTGATCGAGTCGATAAGCACCCGACTGATATCAAAAACGTCAAAAACGCTGGCCGGGCGGAGTTGCAGCCCATCCGGCGACCGGTGAAAAGCCTGCGAAATCCCGCGCTTGTTCGGCATTCACTCGGGGTGCTGCGGGGCGTGTCCCGAAGGCGCCAGATACGGTCGCGTCACATCTTTCAACGAAACCCCGATCGCCTCTACAGTCAACCGAACAGCACCATCGCCAGCAAGCGTCTTAGGGGGATGTTTTGTGATGTTTTGCTACTCTTTGTCCTTGGTTGTGATATACATGAGCTCCCAAAACAGGATAACAGGCAGGAGTGTACTTCCACACTCAAGAGCCAAGAACATTGTTGAAGTGCAAACATTTTGTTTGCTTGTGTACGCTATTAGGCCACACTAAAGAACTTCTTTGTTCGGGGTTTCCCGACCAACCGACCCAAACATTTTTTTGGTGACAGAAGTCAAAGAATCATAGCTTTTTATGACTCCCCATACTTGCACCTGTGCTGGGAGTCTAAAAAATGTTGTTCTGACGACTCCCTGACCGTACGCGTGAATGCAGAGAGCCGAAAACAAAACTAAAATGAAAACCGACCGACCCACTGTCCCTTGCCCAACTCTCGAAACCCCGAACCAACATAATCATTTGTGCGGCCTTATAGTGAACTTCAAACTAGTCCTCCACTAGCTCTTTGATGAAGGTTTGTAAGTAGGAAATTCTCGAAACAACAAAGGTGGCACCATCCCCTGCCTTAATTTTCCACTCCCATCACAACCCCCC
>JBCCEG010000412.1:0-1769 GCA_039030455.1 Myxococcota bacterium
GCGGACTTTTCGGGTCTGTCCGCGCCGTGCCATAATCCATCCATGAACACCCGCGCCCACATCGTCAACCCCGGCGGTCCCGTGCCCAGGGGTGTGTCGGACTTCACCAAGCTGCGCGAGGGCGGCTATGCGTTCGTGGACAAGAGTTTGTTCATCAAGGAGATCCTCGACGGCGGCGACGATGTCACTTTGATCACGCGGCCCAGGCGTTTTGGCAAAACCATCAACCTGAACATGCTGCGCTGCTTTTTGCACTGGCCGCTCGATCACCAACCGGATCTGTTCGACGGCCTGGCGATCAGCCGCGCCGGAGAGGAGTACCAACGAGAACGCGGCAAGCGGCCGGTGTTGTTTCTCACCTTCAAGGACATCAAGGCGGGCAAGTGGGACGACGCGTGGATCAAGCTGCGCGGTTTGTTGGCGAACACAGCCGAGATAGCCGCGCGTGGCGCGCCCTCGGATCGACTCACGCGGCTGCAGCAAAAAACGCTGCGGGGCGTGATCGAGGGGACCGCCAAACCGGCCGAATGTCAATCCATCTTGGCGATTTTGACTGAACTCCTAACCCGCAAGCACGGGGAGAAACCCTGGGTTCTCATTGACGAGTACGACACCCCTCTGCACGCGGCGTACCAGAGCGGTTACTACGACGACATGCGCAACGTCATGCAGGGGTTGTTGGGCCAAGGCCTGAAGGATAACGCCGATGCGAGCCAGCCCCAAACCTTTTTACACAAGGCGGTCATCACGGGGATTCTGCGCGTGGCGAAAGAAGATATCTTTTCGGACCTGAACAACCTGGGTGTGTACGGCGTGTCGCAAGACCGTTTTTCCCCGTGCTTCGGCTTTACCCCGGCGGAGATCAACGACCTGCTCGCCGCGCGCGGGATCGCCGATCGTTTTAACGACGTGCGCGCCTGGTATGATGGCTACCGCTTGGGCCGCGCAACCACAATCTACAATCCCTGGTCGGTGATCAACTATCTGGCCAATCCCAACGACCCAGCCCAGCCCTACTGGGTCAACACCAGCAGCAACCACCTGGTGCATCACCTGCTCACGCGAGCCGACGCCGGAGTCAAGCGGGGGCTGCGACAATTGCTGGACGAGGCGAATCCCGTCACGATCCAACGGGTGCAACAAAACGTCCCGCTGCAAGAGCTGGAGGCGGATCCGGAAAACCTGTGGGGGCTGCTGCTGGCCTCGGGCTATCTCACGCTACACCCCCGTGTCGAGGAAGGGAAAGAGAACACCGCGCGCGAGTCGGCGTTGCGCATTCCCAACAAAGAGGTGCGGGAGGTCTACGACACCCTGGCGCGCAAGTGGCTGCGCGGGGGCGAGAGCGGCTCCGGCGGCGGCATGGAGCTGCTGGAGGCGCTGGTGGCCGGAGAAGTGGATGCCTTTGCCGAACGGTTTGAAAGGCTTGTGTTCCACAGCATGAGCTACTTTGACCCCAGCGGCGATGAGCCCGAGCGCTTTTATCACGGGTTTGTGCTAGGCATGGTGCAAGCCTTGCGCAACCGTTACATCGTGGCTTCGCAGCGCGAAAGCGGTTTGGGCCGTTACGACTTGGCCTTGGAACCCAAGGACAAAAGCAAGCCAGGGTTCGTGCTGGAGTTCAAAACTTGTTTGCGACCCTCCGACTCTTTATCGGACACGGCACAACAGGCCTTGCGACAAATCCAAGATAAAACCTATCACGCCGAGATGCTCAACCGAGGCGTCGAGCAAGTCATCGCGTTGGGGCTGGCGTTTCGAGGCAAGGAAGC
>JBCCEG010000413.1:0-1751 GCA_039030455.1 Myxococcota bacterium
CACGTTGCATGACGCGCAGGCCCTTTTCGTGGTTCTCTCGCGATTTTTCAATGCCGACGGCCTTGCGCACCGGCGTGGCTAGGGCAGCGTGCAGCACCAGCTGGCCACGGCCACTGCCCAAGTCGTAAAACACATCTTCAGAGCGCAAGTCGAACTCGTTGAGTAACAGGTCTGCGCTGGCGGTTGTGAGTTTGCCGTATGCGTCGGCTTGAGCGCCGGGGTCCTCGGGCGGGGCGTTTTTTCCATCGGGGATTTGAAAAGGCAGCAGTTCGTTGCCGTAGATTTGCTCTAGCGCCTTTTTTGTCTCGGCGTAGCTTAACGGTTTAACCGGCTGTTGGCGGGTGCCGCGCCAGATGAACAACCCCGTTACGAGGGCCGCGGCCGCAAGCAGGGCAAGGGCCGCGCTCCGCCCGTTCCACCCAAAAGCCCTCGACAAAAGGCCCACTCGCTGGCTCCCTCCACTTCATACATGATACCAAATGCCGCGGATTTTTTCATGGAGAGGGTTTTTTGTTTTTTCTTGTTATTCCCATCCTTTTTGTTATCCGGCATGAGCGTAGCGACCATCGCCGTCATCCTGAGACTGTCCTGCGCGTTAACGAAGGATAGGCGAAGGATCTCCCCACCGATCGCAACGCGGGGAGATCCTTCCTCACTTCGTTCGTGCCGGATGACAGGGAACGTCGTTGCTTTTGCTTGTGGTCGTAGAGACGCGATTCATCGCGTCTCTACATGGATTCCCGCCTGCGCGGGAATGACAAAAAGGAGGGTCATTATTTTTGTGGGTTGGCTTAAGGAGCAACGGTTCGGTAAATGTACAGCGGCACGGCGTCGTTCCAACTGGTGGGCACGAGCAATTGCTTGACCTTACGCAAGCGTTTGTGTTTGGGCAGTTCGTTAAAGACGACCAGTGTGACGCCGCGGGGAATTTGCAGGGCCTTGCGCACGATTCCTCGCACCACCTTGGGGGGAAAGTGGGCCGAGCAGGCGTAAAGCACGGTGGCTTCGCTTAACCCCACAAAGTTCTCACTCCGTTCGATACTTTGTGGGGACCCCGGCTGGTCGGTCTGGGCATCTAGCGGATTGAAGTCGCTTGCGAGGAAATCCCCATGGCGCAGCTCCAGTATTCTATTCGGCTGGGGGTCGATGTAGCCCTTTTCGCCAAAAAGCAGGTGTTTTTTTGCTCCTAATGCAAGTTTGTGCCGTGCCTCGGCGAGCTCAACGCCCACCACCTTCTGCGCGGGTGTTGCTAGGTGGGCCTGCAGCACGAATTTGCCGATGCCGCTGCCCAAATCGACCACAACGTCCGATTCCCGCAGACTAAGTTCCTTGAACAACATCTGTGCGCCTTCAAACTTGAGCTCGCCGTAAAAGGGGTTGCCGCCGGCGCGTTGGAACGCAATGTGATCCTGTTTATTCAGGGGAACGGCGCCGGATTTGCCGAAATAGATGTCGCTTAAAATGTACGTGACCTCGCGCGGGTCGAGTACGCGCCGCGCTTGGGGCGTCGGTGGAACGGGTGTGCCAGGGGGAATCGTGTGGTAGAGGTGGACCGCCACGGTGGGGTACCACGTGGCGCCCACGATCAGGGTTTGGTCAAAGCGCAGGCGGTCGTGCCGGGGCAAGCGCTTTAGGCTGGCGATTTTGACCGAGCGGGGGATGCGCAGCACCTTTTCCGTCACTTTTTCCACGCCGCTTTTGGGCATGAGCGCGGAAGCAAAGTAGACGGCGGTGGCGTCGCTCCAGTCGTC
>JBCCEG010000414.1:0-1751 GCA_039030455.1 Myxococcota bacterium
CCGCCTTGTCTTGGCAGAGCTTGGCCAGGGAAACCTCCCCCCTGTCGGCGAACACGCGCCCCAGATTGGTGTAGCAGTCCTTGACCTGGTCGCTGCGCGGGCCGAACGACACAAGCAACGGGTCTAGCGCCGCGAGGAACCGGCAGGCGGCCAGTTCCGTCTCACCCTTGGCGTGGTGCGCCGCGCCCAGATGGTTGTATGACAACCCCACGCGGCGGTCGTAGGGTCCCTTTGCCTCGCGCGCCAGTTCAAGCGCCCTGCCAAAGCAGCACAGGGCCGCGTCGTTGTCTCCTAGGTGAAAGGCATCGCTCCCTTCCCTGATATGGCGCGCGAATACCGTGGCGAAAAAGTGAGAGTTCAGCTCCATCTTCTATACCTCCGTTTGCTAATTATGAGTTATAAATTATGAATTATGAGAAAACGCCACTCATAATTCATAATTAATAATTCATAACTCCATAATACAACGTCTATCTCGGAAAAGATAGATCGTTTGTTTTGTTGTTCCTATCAGGGATGTGTCAAACGGAGGGAAAACAAGCATGCCGACGACAAAAAGAAAGAAAAGCAGCACGAGTGAAGCAAACGGCCCAGCGACCGTTTATCAGGTACAGAAAGGGTGGGTTTTCAACCTGTTTGGCGCCCGCATGATAATGCAAATAGCGGTGGTTGGCGGCGTTGTCCTGGCGGTGTTCACGGCGTGGAACGTCAACAGCTTGGCCGGTGGGTGGACACAGCAAGTGCAAGCGCACACAGCGGGGCAACTGCTCTACAACGTGGATGCCGCCGCGTTGCGTGCCGTCACCGCCGTGGAACAAAGTTATATGGGAACGTTGCGCCACCGAAATTCGGTTCTGACAATTCCAGAGCACGCGCGGGCCAAAAGGTTGGCGTTGAAGCACCTGAAGGCCTCCCTGGGTTCCAAGGGAATGAAGGCGTTGCGCAAGGCGGTCGGTGACGACTTGGATGAGCTGTTGCAAGGCTCCATCGAGGCGGCGGTGTACGAACTGAAGGCGGGGCAGTTGGGGATGCGTCGCGTCGTGCCGCTGTTCCCTGTGCAACCATCTTCGCTAGAAGACGGAGGGGGCCGCCGTCCGCTCTTGCGGTCGTCGTTATGAAAGGTAGCGTGTCGATAGTCCGCGCGGCAAGCGGTCTCCAACTCCAGACCCTTGCCGCAAACAGGCGGTTGTCTTGTAAGCGACCGCTGGGTCGTGGCGAGCACGCGCGCTTTGCCATACGGCGTTTGAGGGGTTGTCGATGCACGAGCAGAAACCACAGGACGGGTCTTGGCAGACGCAGAAAGACTCTTGCGGGCATGGGCCTGCCAGTCGCCGTCACTTAGTTTTGTTGAGTCAATGGAGACGAACAGTCGTTCACGCGGGCTAATGTATCACGCGACTAGTTAAGCCTGTCAATAGGCAATACAAACGGAATGTGTCCGTTGAGGAATTTTGCTCCTACCCCTTGCTCGGTGTGCCGTTTGGCGCGCGGAGCTCTTGAATGCGCTGTTGCGGCAGGGACGTGGCCTTGGCAATATCGGCCGTGTCCATCCCCGTCTCGATCAAGCGCACGGCGACTTCCTCTCTCTCTTGTTGCAGTCCCCGTTGCATGCCCTTGTGTTCCAACGTTCCCGCGATCATTTGTTAGGGGCGCCGTTTGGCGCGCGGAGTTCTTGAACGCGTTGCGGTGATAGAGATGTAGCCTTGGAGATATCGGCCGTGTCCATCCCCGTCTCGATCAAGCGCACGGCG
>JBCCEG010000415.1:0-1750 GCA_039030455.1 Myxococcota bacterium
AGAAAACGGCCGACTCCTACCACAACCTCGGCCTTGCCTACCACGACAAGGGCAGCCACGACCAAGCGATTACGAACCTCAAGGAAGCCCTGGTCATCCGCCGCGAGGTCTTGGGGCAGCGGCACGAGAAAACGGCCGACTCCTACCACAACCTCGGCCTTGCCTACCAC
This sequence comes from Myxococcota bacterium, assembly GCA_039030455.1. GTDB lineage: Bacteria > Myxococcota > UBA727 > UBA727 > JABDBI01 > JBCCEG01. The sequence goes on from JBCCEG010000415.1 coordinate 171, forward strand.
GACAAGGGCAGCCACGACCAAGCGATTACGAACCACAGGGAAGCCCTGGTCATCCGCCGCCAGGTGCTGGGGGACCAACACGAGAAAACGGCCGACTCCTACCACAACCTCGGCCTTGCCTACCACGACAAGGGCAGCCACGACCAAGCGATTACGAACCTTAAGGAAGCCCTGGCCATCTTCCGCGCGGTCTCGGGGGAGCGGCACGAGAGCACGGCCTTGTCCTACACCAGGCTCGGCCTTGCCTACTACAAGAAGGGCGAGTACGACCAAGCGATTACGCACTACAAGAAAGCCCTGGCTATCCGCCGCGAGGTCCTGGGGGAGCAACACGAAGACACGCTTAACTCCCAGAAATGGTACCGAAAGTCGCTTGCGAAAAAAAAGAATTCCGAAGGATGCATTGTTATGTAGTTTTAGCCCAGTTGATTCACCGGTTGCTGCATTTTCCGCCTCCTTGTTTTGCGCACGAAGATTGGAGCGGATGTAGAGGAGATCGCGCGGACACTCTTATGCGAGAATGTCCCCACCGGCGCCAAAATGAGTCATCGTGGTTTTTAGCTGTTGGAAGGGTTGACAACCTTATTATTCCTGGGAAACCGGATCGTGGGAATTCGGGTTTTTGGGGCAAATCAAGGTAAGGAGAAGCATTATGACACGGAAAAGACTTGGCGGGTGGTTTGTCGTGCTTTTGTTCGGTTTGCCGTCCTGGTCGATGAATAAGGATGATGGTCGGCGGCCCGAGAAAGGCCTTGAGCAAAGCGAAAACCCCTTGGGGTTGAGTGAGAGCAAAGAAGATTTTGAAGAATGGTGGGGGGCTTGCTATGAGGGCGACGAAACACTTATAGGAGTGATGTTAAATGAGTTGGATCCGTCAGAAAGAATGTCTCTCATCAACCAGCAAATGGATGCGTCCCACGACGGTCTCACGTGTCTGATGCTGGCTGCTGTGGAAGGTCGCACACCCGCAGCCCGTTTCCTGTTACAACACGGAGCGAATGTCATGCTCAAAAGCACGGATGGCAAGACAGCGTTGGATTACGCCGTTGAAGAGCGACGAAACGAGATCATACAAGCCATATTGGTACGAATCATCACGGATTCATGGCGATAAATCCGCTAGGTTGAGCGCGCGGTCGGGGTTTTTTGCCTTGGGCTGAACGTCTCAACACCCCACCCCGTTTTTTTCCAAGCCAATGAATCACATATTTCCCTTGTATTAAAAAAATAATAATAAATCCAACAACTCCCTCGGACCACCGACCTATTAAACAGCAAGGAAGTCGGCCGCAAGGCCGTAGAATGGAACCGTGCCCTAGCGCGTGGGCGCCCAGCGCACGGCTTGTGCCCAGAGGCCTGAGTGGGCGGCTTGCCGCCAGGCACCGGCGCGACGTGGGAGCGGGGCGAGGGCGCTAGCGGGCAGGCCGACGGGGAAAAAGACCACGGGCAGGCCCAAACCGACGGCGTGAGCGGCGGCGCCCCACGAGCCGCGCGAAAAGGCCGAGTTGACGAAAAACACGGCCTGGGAGGCCGAGGCCGCGCATGCGCGGGCGCGCAACGCCAGGCGCGCGCGCAGGGGC
>JBCCEG010000416.1:0-1735 GCA_039030455.1 Myxococcota bacterium
ACGTTGGAAGCGCTGTTTCAAGGGAAACAAGAGCTATTCAAGGGTCTATGGATCGGTAAGGAAGGACGCTGGGACTGGTCCAAGAAGCATCCGGTGATCCGACTGGACATGAGTCTGGTGGACCGTAAAGACCCCGATCGTCTAGAGCAAGGGCTGTGCGCGGCCGTTGAACAAGTTGCCGCCGCTCACCAAATTCAGCTGCGCGCCACGCCTTCGCCCTGCCTGATGTTGCAACGTCTCATCGGCGGCCTGCACGCCCAACACGGCGACGTGGTCGTGCTCGTGGATGAGTATGACAAGCCGCTGATCGATCACCTGGGCGGCAGAAACAAGGCCCAGCGGGAACGGGAGCTTGAGCTCGCCGATGCCAACCGCATCGTGCTGCGGGACTTTTACACCGTGCTCAAGGGGATGAGTGGCAAGCTGCGGCTGGTGTTCGTCACCGGCGTGAGCAAGTTCACCAAGGTCTCCATCTTTTCGGACCTGAATCACCTGACCGACTTGACCCTGGCGCGGGACTGCGCCACGCTGCTTGGCTACACGCAGCAAGAGCTGGAAACCAACTTCGCGTCCCATTTGCAAAAGTTGGCCGATGAGCAAGGTTTAAGCGTCCCCGAGGTCTTGACTCAAATCAAGCGCTGGTACGACGGCTTTCGGTTTTCCAGCCGCGACGTCCACGTCTACAACCCTTTTTCCACCTTGCTGCTGCTGCGCCACAAGGAATTCCGCGCCCACTGGTTCCAAACCGGCACGCCCTCGTTCCTCGTCCACCTAATCAAACGTGTCAACAAGCCGCGACCCGAAAGCCTGGTCGGCGCCAAGGTGGACGAAACCTCCTTCGACAGCTGCGAGTTGCATAAGCTACCCCAAAATCTGTTGCCCTTGATGGTCCAGACAGGCTACTTGACCATCGCCGACTACAATGCCGCCACGCGGCGCTACACGCTGGACTACCCCAACCACGAGGTGCGCGAGGGATTCTTGAAGAATTTGCTGGAGTCGCTCGCTAACCTGCCCAAGGGCCAAGTGGTCACCGATCTGGACCGGCTGACCGACGCGCTGGCGGAAAACGACTTGGGAGAATTTTTTGTCGCGCTGCGCAGCGTGCTGGCCGGCGTGCCCTACGAACTGCACGTCGGGCTGGAAAAGTATTACCAGAGTTTGTTTTACCTGATTCACGCCTTGCTGGGGTTTCGCATTCAAACGGAAGTGAGCACCAACACCGGCCGCATCGATGCCGTCATCGATCTGGAACAACACACCTACGTGTTCGAGTTCAAGCTGGAGCAGGGAATAGACTCCTCCGAAGAAGAGCTCACCGATCCCAAGCGGCGCAAGGTGTTACAGGATTCGACACTGCAGGCGCAACGCGCCGCCGAGCTGGCCGACGGCCACAAAAAGCTCGCCCAAGCCGCATTACGGCAAATCAAGGACAAGCAGTATCACGCCAAGTACTTGGGCAAGGGCAAGCCAATCACCCTTGTCGGCTGCGTCTTCACGGTCAACGACATGCAGGGCCGTCCCGTACGGCAAGCCACGGCCTGGGTGAGTGAGGAATTATGAATGATGAATTATTAATTATGAGCTATGAGCTTCTTTTTTCTTTACGAGTGAGATCTCATAATTCATCATTCATAATTCATAATTATAAAAGGCCGCCCCGTACGGCAAGCCACGGCCTGGGTGAGTGAGGAATTATGAATGATGAATTATTAATTATGAGCTATGAGCTTCT
>JBCCEG010000417.1:0-1735 GCA_039030455.1 Myxococcota bacterium
GGCTAGTTTGGTGCTCTATTTTCAACAACTGAGTTAAAAATTACCTTTCTTCCCTTAAAACTACAACACAGTTTCACAGTGCACGTATATTCAAAAAGGCGGGGCGGGGTCGGGCCAGGCTACGCCTGAGAGTGGGTCGGGGGCGGGGACGGCGGCAAGCGCTGGAGGGGAGGGGCGAGTGGCACCCGGCTCACGGCGGCGCTTCGCCGCACCCGAAAACGCCGCGTTATAGGTGTACTTCGTGGGCGCGCTTTATGCTTGCGTCCTCCGACACGCAAGTAAAACTAATACAATCGATCGGAGCGAATAGGCATCTTAATATAAGCGATGACTAGCGATCTGCGCGGTTGGGTCGACAATTTAGACTAAAAGGGCTTGAAAAATTAAAGTAACGAAATTCCTGACTCAGTTCAAGGGGTTCGGTAATCACTCGTTTCTCCGAATCATCATACCTTACCTCGGAATAACCACTTAAAGGAAAATCTTTACGTAGAGGGTGTCCTGTAAATCCGTAATCTGTTAAAATTCGACGCAGATCAGGGTGGTTCGTAAAAAAGACTCCCATAAGGTCCCAAACTTCCCGCTCAAACCACCCGGCGGCAGAATAAACTTGAGTGACCGAGGGCACTGCGCGCATTTCTTCGGTACATATTTTAATTCGAATTCGCGAATTATAGTGGATGCTACATAAATTATAAACTACTGAAAATCTTTGGGGCCGGGCGGGGTAATCAACTCCACATATATCTATACACATTTTAAATTGAGTATTCATATGGTCTCTACAGTAATATAAAAATTCAACTAAAAATTCAGGATATACATATAAGACATGTTCGCCGTTCCGTCGAAAAACATGGAGCTGGATTCATTTAGGGGCAGTTTTTATCAAAGCTTGTAGAAATGTGGTCATGTTGGAAAATCACTCTAAATTATGTCGCCCTACTTGGGGCAAGTGCGCCACCCTTTGTGTCCGTGACATGCACTCCTTGCGCTGGCTTCGCCAACGCAATCGACAAAGGCCGCGCCAATTTTTTGTATTGTGCCCGTAGCACCCGGGCGTTGCCTTCCGTTCCCGTCCGGTGCTGTCACCGAAGGGCAACAGTACACGGACCGGAAGTGACGGCAACTCAATGTACGCCTGCTCCCAACCAAGCACCACGCGCTAGCGCAAAACCCCGTGAGGGTAAAGGGCTCTGCTTTCGTATGTTGGCGCGTGGTGCTGCTCGAGCGGGAGCCACCAGCTCGCCACTTTTGCGACACGGCGCTTCCGGTGCGGCGAAGCGCCGCCAGGCGGAGCCTGAGACCGGCACGTGACGTAAAACACGAGCTTTTGGGGATGGTCAGACTCGAACTGACGAAGACTCTAGTCGAGGGAATTACAGTCCCTTGCAATTGCCACTATGCGACATCCCCGGGATGTGACGACCTAATATCGGGTCAGGCTACGCCGGCCCTCCAGCGCTTGGCGTCCACAAAGTGGACTGCACTCTTCCTGCCCTCGCCAGCGCTTGCGCGACTCCTCCGTCGGGGCGAGTGGGCGGGGGCGGGGGCTTGCGCTTCACTTCCCCCGACCACAACGTGGTCGGTCAACAGTACGCGGAGCGAACGGACGACCACTCCCCGCCCGCCCCGCCCCTAGCGCTGCGCTCCGAACCTCGCGCCCCTTCCCCTTCGGGGACTCCAGCGCTTGGCGTCCACAAAGTGGACTGCACTCTTCCTGCCCTCGCCCCCC
>JBCCEG010000418.1:0-1728 GCA_039030455.1 Myxococcota bacterium
CAGCGGCGCCAAGTGCAACTAATCCTGCGCCCCACCCACGTGGGGTCCAGGAATACGTTGGTCTCGTCACCCCAAAAGTCCACCCCGTCCACCTCCCGGAAGCCTGCCGCGAAGCGGGCGAAGACCGGGCACGCCAAGGCAGCGTCGTCGCAGCCGCATGACGCGGCAGCAGCGCCTGCGCCAGAGCCCGCGCGCGGCGCGTCGGCCAAGGCAAAGGCAAGCGACGCCCCCGCGCTGGGGCTGGAGCAGCTGCTGCTGGCAGCGCGCGACGACACGCTTGACTAGCACCTAGGTAAGCACACCACGTTGCACGGGCCCGGTCTCCTACAGCTGCTGCAGTAGCTGGGGGTGGACGCCACCCACACGTGCACACCCCTGTTCGGAAGAAGGGTGCCGGCCGATCAGCAGTGGGACGTTGTGGCCCGAATCCTTGCAAGCAGCGATAGCAAGGTGGATGAGCCTAGCCTGCGCCGCGTGCTGCGCTCGTGGCTGGTGTCCCACCCAGACCTCACGACCGGCGTGTCGTTTAACAATGTGAGAACGTGGGTGATGGCCAAGGATACCGCGCTCGCGTACGAGAAGCGCGGCCTGGGCGTGCAGTTTGCTGCGGTGCGCGGCCTGGTGGATTGGTGCCTCAGGATGGACAGTCACAAGGGGCCCCGCAAGTTGGGAAGCTCCAAGGAGGCTCCCGACGACGTTCAAGTAGCGCCCACCAGCACAAAGACTGCAGGCCCCTCTGAAGTCCTCACGGCCGGGAAGGGCCATCAACCCGTGGTAGAGCAGTCAGCAGACGTCCCCATGGCGCATGACACGTGTACCTCATCGTCTTCAGACTTGTAAGAGTAGACCCCAGCCATGAGCGCCATGCCTCAGGGGGCCACCCCCCACGTGGGTCACGTGCTGGCTCAGCCCGCCACCAGCAAGGCATCGGCCCCGCCCGAGCGGCCACCACCGGCGGAAGCCTCATCGCTTGCCATGCCAGCTGCCCCGCCCCATGGGCTGGCGGCGCCTTCTTCCTAGCTTCTGGGCATCGACCCAGTGGGGATGCCGCGCACTCGAGTGGGGACTACCCAGGCCGCCCCATTGCGGCTGCCACCCCCGCCGCCGCTTCCCCAGCAGCAGCAGCAGGAGCCGCGCCAGGCAGGGGCACGTGCCAGCACGCAACGGGAGGTGCTTGGGTTGGTAGCACCCCTGCAATAAGTTTCGCAGCCGCAGGCGCAGCAGCAGCAAAGTGGACCCCAGCGGCCATTCGTAATTGCTGACCTGCAACGCAGCACCATGTTCTCAGTGTCTACACACTTCTCCTAAGAGTCACATAACCTTTTATAGTCATCATTCTGCTCTCCTCACTTTTCCATAAACAGGCTCATTGATTCTTCACATTTCTTATTACCTACTTTCCCTCCTCTTTTCCGTATATGGGAATTCCCAGTCTGATTCCCTATTAACAATGAACTTGGTACAAGATTAAAGTATTATTGGAATAGATAACATCATTGGAGACCTCTGTAGTGTGTTTTTGATGTGTGTGCCGTTGCTAGACAACCCAGTGGAAAAGACAAAGTGTTGTGAATGTACTGGTGCATACTTTCCTGCAGACGTATATGGGCCGTGATCAGCGGTTTCACGTCTAAGTCCTTCGAAATTTTTCGGAGAAAAATGAAGAAAAAGATCGAATCGCGCGAAACTGCGGGGCGCAAGCTGTTTTGACAGTTTCCTTGACAAGGG
>JBCCEG010000419.1:0-1717 GCA_039030455.1 Myxococcota bacterium
AGCGTGAGCAGCTTGAATAAATAAAAACTTGATAATAAAATAACTGCTGTTTATTTGATTATATTTCGACTTTTACAAGTCTTCTTCAGATCATTTGAATTAAAAAAATCTACAAGGGGCGTATATGTACAAATTTTGACAAAAAAAATTCCCTAGTGTATATAAAAAGACAAAGAAATGTATGTAAAAAACTAAAAAGTCACAAAGGTTTACACGGGAAAAATTCTATTTTAAATGAACCATGAACAAGCCTAGAAATGAATAAAAAATAGCTGGAGGAGTGTATATCTATATAAAAAGTACACCTTACGTGTTCTTTTTAGATAGATAGACACTCCACCGCATGACAAAAGCAATAAAACTTTTGTCATAAAAAAACTCGTTAAAATATATACATTAATTACAATAATTACAAAAAAATCATCCCAACAGACACAAAACGTCCTATCAGCGTTGTTTCAACGTCCTCCAACAATATTTGTTGGAGAGAAGTTAAAACAAAGCTGAATAGACGTCCTGTGTCTGTTGGGAAGATGCTATACAAATATATTACAATAAAATTGATAAAATCCTAATTACAAAAATATATACTTACAATGCGCGAAAATGACGAAAAATCCCACGCGGAGGAAAAAACAACCACTAAAAGAAAAGCCAATATGCTTGCCATTTAGTGAGTGCTCTCTCCTCCGCGTGAGGAATTCATCATTTCCACGCGTGGATATATATACAAATTAAAATGTGACGTTCCACGTGATTTAAAGTACACTCCAGGTAACGCTGCGTTGCCGCTGTGCATCGGACTCCCGCGGCTCCGTTGTAGGCGAGCCAGCTGCCACCCCTGCAGCCACAGGGGCTGCAGCAGCGGCCGACCGTGCGGCCACGGCGCGCTCCTGCGCAGCTTTTGCCTGCCGCCGTGCGGCTGCAGCCCCTACCCTATTCTGTCGGTCGAGCGCCGCTGCCGCTGCAGCAAGTCGCTCGCGCTCCGCCGCTGCCTTGGCCTCGCGTCTGGCTACCGCTGCCGCACTGTCGAAGTCCGTTGCCACCATCGCCCCCTCAGCGGCCCCAGGATCGGCCGCTGGCGTATCTGGCGCCCCGCAGGTGGCGTAGGAAAGCCGACGGGCACGTGCCGCGGCGAGGTGCCGTTGAACCTCTGCTGCAACTGCCGCATCCGTGCCTGCCACTTCCGCGGCCGCGGGCTCCGACGTCGCCGACTGTGGGGCCGTGGCAGCCCTGCGGCGCGCCGCGGCGGCCGCCGCCTTGGCCGCCACCGTTGCCGAGAAGTCGTGCACGATCCTGCAGCCAGGAGGGGTGTAATGTCCTCTGAGGCAGGCTAACCGAAGGCATGTGCAGGGCATCAATCCAGTGCCAGTCCTAAAAGTCGGCGAAGCATCCGAAAGGTAGGCGTAGTGCCGCTCGCGTTGCTTTACCTGACGAAACGCATGCAGATCGACGGCTGCCCGGAACACTGCAGACGTTTTCCAACTGACAATTACAGGTGCTTCAGGGACGCACGGCAGCTTTGCAGCCAACGGAAGCGCTGTCTGCAGCCCATCCCCATCTGTGGCGCCGCCGCGGTCACGAGCAGTGGAACGTCCGCGTGCCATTTCCTCCCGTACCTGTCTCTCGTCCTCAGCCGTGGGTGCACGCTCGCGCTCCCGTGCTTCGTGCGCCCCCTGCTCTGCTGCGGGTTCCTCGGCTGCCTTCGCTGCCTTAA
>JBCCEG010000420.1:0-1707 GCA_039030455.1 Myxococcota bacterium
CCTTTTATGTTGAGCAATTGGGAAATCGTTCGTACAGTCCCATGATACGTACATGCGTGCGTACGTACAAGTACAACAGCAAAAACTTTATGACATTAGAGAGTTTCGGAAAACGCTTCTTCATTTTTAAGAGTCAGAGCGTTTAGTTGAAGGATCGAAACTCGCGAGTGCAAGATGAACAGTTCACACTGGAAGCTGGTACGTGGCTGACGTGGATCTTTTTGGTCGCAGCGATTGGTTGCTGGTTTCGCCGCCCCAACTAGACCCGCCTAGACCGTTCTATCCTCCCCACCCAGACGGCGAGGGGGCTGTGGTTAAACGTAGGTACCCTCAAAGATAACAATGACACGTTTGCCAATCCGGGAGAGGGTGCGACGGAAAGCCTTGGCCTTGCGATGGCTGCAGTTGTATCTCGCGGCCGCACCAAACGCACATCTGACGTTGGTGGGTCGGGTGGGTCTAACCCTATACAGTGGGGCGCTGCCGGCTGGATGACGTCCCGACTCACACAGCCCGAGGGGATTTCAAAAGCTGCAACTGAAACGCACCCCTACCGCAGCGTTGTTCTTTGCTCGTTCTGTTGGTCATATAAGTGCACGGTGCCCATGTCGTGGTGTGCGCGTGTAGAGTCAAGTTGTTGCTTGAAAGTTCGTAAAGGGGTAACGCAGGGGATGATCATCGTGGGAAGTGGGGTGGACACTACTGTCAGGTGCAACAGCTTGCTCCGCGTAGACAACCCTCCATGGCAGAGAAGGTCGCATCACCCACGATGTCCGTCACAGGACGTACAGCAAGTAATTTCTGCTCATGAAACGTCTGTTTACGCTAGAACATGGCGAAGCTGGTATATGTTTCTCCAGATACGGGCCCGCTTGGTACCGCGGCCAGACGGCAGTCCCTGGAGCTTTTGACAAGAACAAATATAGGCAAGCTGCAGCCACGCTGCAGCCACGCTGCAGCCAAAAAAAGCATTCCACACTTTGCGCAGTACACTTTTTTGCACCCTGTAATAAGTACTGACTGTAGAAATCTTGCGCCGTGGGCCTTGTACTATTCTACATACACTCTGATGCGGTGAGATCGTGAAAAACACGCACGACACGAGCGAAGTGCAAGTGGGGCAATCGCAACAACATGAACATACAAACTACCCTCCAGCGCACTATTCGGTGATATCGCAAGAAAAACACCACCACAATCTTCTCGCCGCCCGCCAGACTGTGAGAACTTATGGTACGCTAGAATTGCTACCATCTAGAGGAGGGTGTTGCCCTCATGCCGGCGACCAGCCGCCTTCGCACTCGCGACCTTCGACCAGGATCGTCCACTCGTGGCGCGACCGACTGTTCTAACCGGGGTGGAGGTCCCTCGGCCGGCGGTCGCTGGCGGTCAGGTGCGCAGGGCCCCTGCAAACGCGCCGTCAGTGCATCACTTCACCGCAAAAACGCGATGGATGGGACCGCCATCGCCTGTTCGGGATTTGGTCACGGCGATGATGTCATTGAGCCATGCATAGCGGGGATCACCGGTCTCGAATTGCGGAGCCGCGCGGAAGTAGTAGCGCCATGCACCTGCGGGATCGTCCGGTTTTTGAAAATCGATCGCATACTCGGCATCCGCCGGCGCCGACCAGAACCGCCCTTGCCAGTGAGCATAGAGCAACGCGTTGTCGTGTGTCTCCAGGCAGAAACGTACATCAAGAACTCC
>JBCCEG010000421.1:0-1703 GCA_039030455.1 Myxococcota bacterium
CAGGACGTCCGCCAACGGGGTGTCCAACTCATCCGCGATCGGTATAGCGACTTCGGCCCCACCTTGGCGCGCGAGAAACTCGCCGAACTCCACCACATCAAAATCTCCAGGGAAACCCTCCGCAAGTGGATGATGGACGAAGGCCGCTGGAAGGGAAGAAAGCGCAAGGCCCCCAAGCTCTTCCACCTCCGAGCACGCCGTCCCCAGTTCGGCGACCTTGTGCAAATTGACGGCTCCCCGCACGACTGGCTGGAGGATCGAGCGCCCAGGTGCACTCTCATCAACTTCGTCGACGACGCCACCGGCAAAATCCTCTACGCCCGCTTCTAAAAGGAACCTCAAGACGGCATTCATGACGGTAAGGACATGGAGAACGGCACGAGGCGATTCCTCACCTGAACGGCAAAGACTGTCGGATGGGCGAATTACTTCCGTATCGGAGCCCCCAAGTGGACCTTCTCGAAGCTGGATGCGTGGATGTGGCGACGGGAGGAACGATTCGCGCGGCGCCGTCATCCTAACAAGTCGTGGCGATGGATCCAGCGGAAATACTGGGGACGGATACCATCGCGAGCGGACAGATGGGTGTTCCAAGACAAGGCGAGCGGCCACTACTTGTGGAAGCTCGCCTGGACACGCATCCGTCGGCACGTGATGGTGAAGGGCAACGCATCGCCCGACGACCCCCGGCTCACGGAGTACTGGAAGACCCGACGCAAGCATAAAGCTCACGCCCTGGCATGGAAGCAACGCGTACCATGGCAGCGGCAACAGGGGCGATGCTTGACGTGCGGGGGACCGCTGGACAACGATGAAGCGATGGACAAACACCACGTCACGGCCAGATGCCGCGGCGGGGACGACAGGGTCGAGAACCAATGCCTGATTCACACGGTTTGCCACCAACAACGGCATCGGCAAGATCCGGATTCACGAAAACCCAGAAGCGATACGCCGACCGCTTGGGGCGTGTGCGGGGCCAACTCGCAGGCACGTCTCGGCAGGGGGGTCGGACGCCTATCATTTTGGCGTTGCGCGACCTACTCCAGCCGGCCGACGCGCTGTGGAGCATTTTGCTCGCCGGTGGATACTTGACCGTCGACTCCGACGGCGAACCATCTTTTTTGGGGACCAAGTTGCGCGTTCCCAATCGGGAGGTCCAGTTCGTCTACCGTCGGTTAATCACGAGCTGGTTCCACAAATCCGGCCCGCGCAGCCTGTTGCCGTCGGCGCTCAAGGCGCTGATCGGGGGCGACGTGGCCGAATTCGCGCGGCATGTGACCACCCTGGCGTCCAACAGCCTCAGCTATTTTGATATCGGCGGGTCGCACCCCGAGCGGGTGTACCACGCGTTGGTGATGGGCATGTTGGCTTATCTGGCCGACTTGTATCACATTCGCTCCAATCGCGAGAGCGGCAAAGGGCGCCCCGATCTTATACTCATTCCCAACGATCCGAAACGGTGCGGCATCCTCATGGAGTTTAAGGTCATTCAGGCCGAGGATCAGCTGGAACAGTCGGCACAAGCGGCTTTACGGCAGATCAAGGACAAGCGCTATGCCGCCGAGTTCGCCGACCGGCCATGTTCCTTTATCTTGGCCGTTGGGATGGCTTTTTTCGGAAAAAAGCTAGCTGTCGCGCACGAGCGGGTGTAATTGAAAAACGCATCGACCACGCGTTGTGGCTTCGCTGCCTTGGTCGGC
>JBCCEG010000422.1:0-1702 GCA_039030455.1 Myxococcota bacterium
GCGCTTCGTTGATCTGCCTCGACCAGCGTTCAAAAATCAGGATATGAAATCCAAAGCAACATTTTAATCACCACGAAAAACTATACTGCATTCCTATAAGAAGATTACTAACCGATAACCAAGTAATTATAATAATTTAAAAAATCGACAACAGACGCTGCTATAACAAGCGCTGTTAACCTGCATATTAGACGTGAAACACGTGGGTGAAGCAGCGCATAATAATTGATAAAGGAAGTGACTCAAATATATCGAGAGATCCACTGAAGAACTCAGGTGCTAGAGCGCCAATTGTTTTGTGTGGGGTTTACCATAAGATTTCTGATCTAATTAATCAATATTGAACGAGCGTAGCGAGTTTAGATGCTTTTGCGTAAAAGCTAGTAACAGACGCCATGTCCACCGGCTGGGTCTATATAGGATATAGCCACTAGTCGACCAGAGCACCCCGCCAACCTGCGAAGTTGCAAAAATAAGTGACAATCACGATCCAGCTAAGGGAGTCGTCAGTGCTATAATGTCGCCTTTGTAATGTGATTTTTTACTCACAGATCTCCCATACCACTGGTGCTGCACAAACCGAATTTGCTCTAGCATTTTGCTAGAGCGCCCAGGCGCTTCGAAGCTGAGCGCGACGGGCGGGCGGCAAAGCGAATTTGCTCTAGAGCGCCCGAACCTACCACAGAGCCTCCCCATTACGCCTTTAATTTGAAGTGCGCGTTCCTTTCCTAAGGCTGCTGGAATCGAACCCCCCACACATAAGATTCAAGGAGATTATGCCTAAGGTCGGCACCCAGAGCGGGGCGGCGAACCAAGTGAGCCGCGATCGAACGGCGCGTCCCCGATCAAGGGTGTCCAATTTATATAGCGGGTGATTCGAACACCCGTAGGTCTATGATGGGCCGAGCTGTTTACTTGATTGGTGGCGCACATATTCAAATGCCCCAAGGGTAGGCTCGCCCCTCGCCCCATGTCGGTAGAGCCTTCTCACGATGCCCTCGGGTGACCAACCCAGGCCCGCTGCCCGGGCATACTTGGATTGTGTAAACACAGTGAATCTATTTTTTATATGATCAACGGTGCGGCGCGACGTCTGTGCGCGCGCTTCACTCGGTCCTCGCTTGCGCTCGGACCCTCCGGGGGCGATCCGCTTGCGGCGCGTTAGCGCCGCGCTGCGGGTCGTTATTCGCCCCCGAAGGGGGCCCGTTTACTGCCCAAATACGGAGGGCGAAGCCCATTGCCCCTGTTCCTCTTTCCCTTCTTTCCCCCTTCGGGGAACGAACGCGCTCGGAACCAACCGGATCCTCTGGCAAAGGTGGCAGGGCGGCGAACCAAGTGAGCCGCACCGCGCAATTGGCATATAAATAGTGCTCCTTCGGAGCAAGCTGACTCGTGGATGCATGAATCGAACATGCTCATAGGCCGCGCGGCCCCCCGGTCGGGGCAACTGGGAGCGCGGCAAGTAATATCGCCGACCGAGCCGCGAAAACCCGCCGTCGGCGTGCTATGTCATTGCTGTTAAAAGACATTGGTGCGCGCTCGCGCGCGCAGTTTACACGGATTACACCCGCTGCCTATCAACGTGGTAGTCTTCCACGAGTCTTGAGACTTGTTTCGAGACGCACTTCTCGCAGTGATGCTTTCAGCGATTATTGCTTCGAACGTAGCTACCCGGCGGTGCCCCTGGCGGGACAACCGGTAC
>JBCCEG010000423.1:0-1695 GCA_039030455.1 Myxococcota bacterium
CCAATGTCCCACGCGGTAAAAGGTAGCAAGTCAGTGTCCGGCGAGTCGACGACCGGGGGTTGGTGCTCAGTGTCTGGCACGGAGAACACAGAGCAACACACCGCCGTGTACTACTCAGGCGTAATCACGAGGTGGCCAGAGCGAGGGCGTGGGTGCAGTGCCTTCCAGAACTTCTCAGGCGCACGCTTGAGAAGGACAGGAAGGTGCTCGAAGTAGGCACTACGCAATTACGACAGCTGCCCCAGGTAAAGCCGGTGCGCGTGATGAGTGTCGTGGTGCGAAGCACCGTGGACGTGGCGGGCACAGTGCCAGTCCCAACATGAGCGGAAGCACGAGTCATCAAACCAAGGCTGCATGCGAGCGCGAGCCTTGGTAGGGTTGCGGTGAACGAATCGTTGGGCGGGCGAGTTGTCTCCCGTGGCGGGGGTAATGGCCGCCACGGGGGTTTGCGATGCCGCGGTCGTTCCGGAAGTTGCATTGCCCCGGGACCTCACCACGGCCCTCAACTGCTTCAGAGCTCTTGCCGCTTCCAGAGACAAATCGGGCCTCACAAACAGCGGGTCCATGCGACAGGCCGTCACGTTGCCTCCCTGTACTACTTCCATGACCCGAATGGGTTCTCCCGTGCGGGCTTCTTGCTCGGCGAGCGTCTCGAGCAACCACCATCGGCGAATGAGCTTGGACGTTGCTTCGCACTGTCGTCGCTTGGTTTCGGCGAATTCCAGCTGGTGCCCAATATGGAGGGCGGCTCTGCCGTTGACCTGGAACTGATCCAGGATTTCTTCGCATTTCGTCAATGCCGTTCTCAAAAACATATCGTGCGCCTCCAAGCGAATGCTGTAGGATTCTTCCTGGCTCAGCACCTGCTGTGCGGCACTGGCGCACTGCTTGGTGGCAATCTCCACGAGGGATTGGCACATGTCGCTGGCGTCTTGCAGCATGGCGCTCATGTCGTCTTGCTCGTCCGAGGTTCCCTCTAGGAGCGAGTCGAGAATCATGGCGGGGTCCATGACATCGGGCAGGGGGTGCACGACGGGAGGCGGTTCCTGGTCCTTTTTCTTGTCCTTTTTCTTTTTCTTGCCCTCCTTGGCTTCCTTGAGGGCCTTGGCCTTGGCGCGGGCGCCCTCCGCGGCTTTTTCGGCGTACTGTGCCGGTTGGGGACAATAGACAAACAACTCGAGCGCTTTTTGCCACCTCGCCAGCTGCAGCGACTGCCGTTCCGCCGCCGTAAACTCCAGTTCCTTTTTGCGCTTGCCGTCGTCGCCCTGGAGATCGTTCCAGATGGTCTGGGCGTCCGTCTGGAGCTGGTCGATAATGGTGTTGCGTTCCTCCAGGATTTCCTTGCGCTTTACCCACTGCGGATCGTTCTCGAGGCGATAGGTTCTCAGCCTTCGCAAGTCCTGTTCCATGGCGGCCTTGGCTCGGGCTCGATGCAACCGGACATCGTCTTCGGCCGAGTTGAGCAGCGCTCTCAGCGTGGCGCCGGTGGGAGCCGTGGCGGCGCTCACGGGAGGAAACGTGTTGGCAACGGCCTGGCCCGTGGTGATGAGTTTCTCTTGGTTGGAAATCGTGACGGCGGCCGTTTGCTTGGCTTGGCGCTGCAGATTCTCCAGCGTTCTCGGCAAGTGGCTCAGAATGGGTTCCGCCGTGGCGGGGTTGTATTGGTAGGATTTGGGAATGTAGTCATAGATGGTC
>JBCCEG010000424.1:0-1691 GCA_039030455.1 Myxococcota bacterium
AGCTCCTCGTACCGACGCCTGCCTCGCTTCTGCTGGGTCCAGATCAGGCTACGCGGGCGACGGCGGATCCAAGAGTCTAGGTCGCGAAGTACCGTGCGTGTTTCCACTTTGCCAAAGTATCCACGCCACCCTTTTAGGTAGACTCCTAAATCGCTCACCACCCGTGCCAATCCTTTCCCACCGCCGCGACATGTCAGACTCCGTATGCGGTGTTTGAACCGTTCCAGACTCCGTTGTGCCGGCCTCACCTTAAGCGTCTTGCCTCCCGTGAAGCCAAAACCTAACAGCTTGGTCTTTCCACGGGCGACTACTCCACTCTTCTCCTGGTTCACGTGTAGTCGGAGCCGCTTGCCTAGGAATTTCGTTAGACTTGCCAAGACACGATGCCCCGCCCGTTCCGTGCGGACATAGACACTCACGTCGTCGGCGTATCTCACGTACCGATGGCCGCGTTGCTCCAACTCCTTGTCCAGTTCATCCAGCAAGAGATTGCTCAAAATGGGTGAGAGAGGTCCCCCTTGAGGTGTGCCTTCCTCAGTGGCTTGCACCACACCATTCATCATCACACCCGCGTTCAGGCATGCCCTGATCAGACGGAGAAACCGTTTGTCTGTTTCCCTCTTTGCCACGCGTGACATCAACCGACACGGGTGAACTTTCAAGCACGAAAGGCGGGTATATTGTTTGCTCGGGGACCAATGCGCCGACGCCTCCCGCGGGAACGGATTTTATCCAGCTGGCGGCTAATGGCGGAAGTTTGTGTGCCTTGCGTTTGAGTGGAGCGGTTGAGTGTGTGACGCAGCCTGGGATGCCTCCGATTTTCTCGTCACATCCCCTGGAGGGTTTGCGGATCGAGCAGTTTGCGATTGTTAAAGAGTCTCTTTGCGGGTTGCAACGGAACACGGGGTTGGTGGTGTGCGCGGGAGAGAATGATGTTGGCCAGGCTCCCTCGTGGCCGCTGAGTAATCAGGACCCTACCGTATTCCCCGTCAGCCAATGTCCGCCCAACGTGACATGTCGCGTGTGTGATTTTAACTGCCAGATTCAAAGTGTTCCATAGGGCCTGTTTTTGGGCCAGAGAGCTACCCAAACCTAAAGGAGCCAACTCTCGACCGCCCACGCGAGCGGCAAGAGGAGCACGAAAAACCAGGCAAGGCGTGACGAGATCTTGGCCGAGCCCGCCTCCGGCGCCGTGACGACCCCCCGCCCCGGCGTGACGTCGGCGCCGCGCCGGTGCTCGCCTTGTCGCCGTCGCGGCGGCTTTCTGGTTCGAACCCCGCGCGGCAAACATCCGCTCCGCGAAGTAGTACAACAAGCCAAGGGTCGCGCCAAACTCCACCAGCGTGACGAGCGAGTATTCGGTGATCCAGCCCGCAACATCCTGCAAGTACGCCCAAAACGTGGTCACATCGACCTTCCTTGGCTTTTCGTATCGCCCTTTTCCTTTCTAACTAAGAAAAACAATTCAGCGACAAAAAAATTCCAATCAGTCATGAGTAGATTGCAAAAACCTTGACTTCCGCCTCGGCGTCACTAAACAGCGAATTCATGGGAATGCGCGCGGCGTATTTCATGCCCGCCTTTATTGTCATTCCCGCGAAAGGTTGTCTCCAGGTCGGGGCCGGAACTTGGGGTCCCCGCAAAGTATTTGCGCGGAGCGCAAAACTTTGTGGGGCAAAAGCCAAGGCCCC
>JBCCEG010000425.1:0-1684 GCA_039030455.1 Myxococcota bacterium
GGCGCGGGCAAAACCACCACCACGGTCAAGCTGGCGCTGCACCTGCAACGCCAAGGCCGTCGCCCGCTGCTGGTGGCGGCCGACCTCTCGCGCCCCGGGGCCGTGCAACAGTTGCAAACGCTGGGCCGTCAGACGAATATCCCCGTTTACACGCAAGCGGATCTCACCCCGCCGCGCCTGTGCGAACAGGGTGTCCGATATGCCCGCGAGCACGGCCGCGACCTGGTGCTGTTGGATACCGCCGGGCGACTGACCGTCGATGACGCGCTCATGGGGGAGCTGCAAGAGATTCAAGCGCTGGCCAACGCCGACACACGGCTGCTGGTGCTGGATGCCATGATCGGGCAAGCAGCCGTGCAAACGGCGCGGGAATTCGACAAACGGCTGAATCTCGATGGCTTTATCCTCACCAAGCTCGACGGCGACGCGCGCGGTGGGGCGGCGCTTTCCATCCGCGAAACCACGGGCAAACCCATTCGCTTCGTGGGCACGGGCGAAGGGCCCGAAGCGCTAGAGACATTCCGCCCCGAGGGACTGGCCGGACGCATTCTAGGCATGGGCGACGTGGTAGGCCTAAGCCAAGAGTTCGCCCGTCACGTGGATGAGAAACAAGCGGAAGAAGACGCACGGCGATTGTTGCAAGGCCGGTTTACCCTGCAGGATTTTCTGGCTCAGCTGCGGTTGCTCAAAAAAATGGGGCCGCTGCGGGGGATTATGGAACGCCTGCCCGGCATGCAAGACTTGCTGGGCACCAACACGAACCTTGACGAAAGCGGCTTTAAGCACATTGAAGCCATCATTTTGTCCATGACACCCGCGGAACGACGACAATCGGCGTTGTGCCGTCAAAAGAGCCGCTTGCAACGCATCGCGCGCGGCTGCGGGCGCCCGGTCAAGGAAGTCCGCGATCTGCTCGGACGATTCGAGGCGATGCAAAACGTCGTCACCAACATGGGCAGGCAACAAGGGTTGTGGAGCCGCTTAACGGGGGGAGTGGGTCAAGCCATGGGAGCACCACGAATACCGGGGTCGCCCACACTCCCGGGGGCGGCTTTCCCCCCGCCGGATCAATCGCCTCCCGGAGGCAGCGCGAGTCAAGGACACGGAGCGGACATTCCCCGTGCTCGCAAACAGGATAAAAAACGCAAGCGCAAATTACAAGCCAAGGCGCGCAAGCACAATCGCAAAAAGCGGTAGAAGGTTCGTCATAGTAACGCAGACCAGAGGGATTGATAGGATTGCAGGACAAAATTATGAATTATTAATTATGAGAACATAAACATCATGAAAAAGACTCATCATTCATAATCCCTGTCATCTCCACTGTCCGACATCCGACCATCCGTGCCAATCCTGTGATCCGCGGTAATAGCAGCGTTGCGGCAGGGCAATCCCTATGCGATCGTCAAACCATGAACGATCCCACGACAAAAACGCTCCGCCCATCCGTCCGCATTGTCAATGCTCAAGGCCTCATGCCGCGCGGCATCGATGACTTTGCCAAGGTGGTCACGCAACAACGCTGCTTCGTCGATAAAAGCCGGTTGGCACGGGACGTGCTCAACTGTGATGACGATATCATTCTCATGACCCGCCCGCGCCGGTTCGGCAAAACCACCAACCAAAGCATTTTGATGATGTTGCTCAAGCACCGGCGCGGCAAACCCATCTTGCCGTTGCTGGA
>JBCCEG010000426.1:0-1683 GCA_039030455.1 Myxococcota bacterium
CGGGGGGCGGGGGCGGGGCGGGGTTGGGGTTGGGGCGGGGCGCGCTTCGCGACCGAAGGCGCGGGGAGAGCTTGCGAGGTGACAGCACAAGACCTTTATCTTCATAAGAATTACCTTTACGCTGCAACGAAGTCGAAAAAGTTGTTAAAGTTATGTATTTATGTGTGTGACCCGTTCACCGGCGAAACCGTTTGGTGCGCCGGTAGGCGCCCTAGGTAACCGAACGCACTTATATTTGGTGTCCTAAGCACCACGAGTGCGGCCGCGCCAATTATAAGTGCTCGGGTGAACTGAACTGTTATGCGGGTGAAAATCCCCCCCACCAGAGGGACGTGTGAAAGCGTTGCCTAAAAGCGACCTGGTGACGCCCGGCCGCGGAAATCAAAGCTGGGCAAAAAGGAGTGAGTCGGCCGCCGGAGTACACCTCCCCCACCATCCAACGCAAGGGCGCGAGTGCGTGCGCTTGCCCTTGCGCGCGCCGACCCCTTCGGGGAGACGCGCGCAAGTAGGAGCGCACTGTATACTCTTATGGAGCGAAACTTGCGCGATTGTTCGCGCCGGTAATAGGCACACTTTTGCTTACGCCCATAGCAATACCAGCGCGGCCACGCCGAACATGTTGCCCCAGTCACCGGCGTGGCAGATTATAGTCTCAAGTGCGCCTCACTACGTTCGGCGCCAACCCGCCGGTTGGCGGTCGCCTTGCTCTTGCTCTTGCTCCCGGCGAAGGTTCGGAGTAGAGTCGCGCAAGCGCTGAGAGGGCGCCAGCATTGCTGGAGCCCTTTTCACAACTTTGTGAGATGGTCGCGCGCGCGTACGCGCGCCCAACAGTCAAGCTGTCGTCAAGTATGACCGATGGCTAATAATAGAGTGAACTGTGTTGGCTTCGCCAGCACTCGCAATGACGCGCTGCTTGGTAGCCCATTTAAGGCGAGTGGTGCGCTTGGCTTACGGGCGAACGCAATTTTGACGCGCTTGTTGGGCCGGCGCCGAAGTGTTGTGCAGTGACTGGCACAAATTTGGGCCAGGCGTAATCGTGCCTCACGCAAGAAAGGTACTACTAACACGATATGCGCCCAAGAGCCTTGAAGCGCCCTTGCGCAGAGACCGGCCGCAGCTCTCTGCGGCTACGCCACAAGCAGGCAGGTGTGTGTGTGCATAAGCATAACCTGCTCCCCACTCCAGTACTCAGTGTAAAGCAGGAGCCTTCCGGCCCAAACAAAATGACAGTTTGGAACGGGAAAACCCAAGCGAACGTCCGGATAAAGCGCATTTCGCCCCCCACGCCCCTCGAGTGTTCAGGTTCGCACAGGCGTTTCCCGAAGGCTTAATAAACGTATTCCTGACCATTTGGTACGCATTTGCAAGAGCAGCGAGTGCTGCGCTCGTTCTCCCCTCCCCGCACTCCGCGTACTGCTTTGCTTGCGAAAGCAAGCCGGAGTGCGCCTCACTACGTTCGGCGCCGTCCCGCCCTCGCCGGCTACGCCGGCGAGCAGGTGTATTCTTCGAAACCCTCCCTCCCCTCCGGTCCACTCCGTGGACGCGGAGTACTCCAGCGCTTGCGCCCCCGCCCCCGCCCCGTTCGCCGGCTCGCCGGCGAAGCCGGCGCGGGGTCGGCCGAACCCGGCGAAGCCGGGGACCCCCACCGCGTCCACGAAGGGGACCGGCGGGGTATTTGCCAGC
>JBCCEG010000427.1:0-1680 GCA_039030455.1 Myxococcota bacterium
CGAACTCGTGGGTTTGCAAAAAAGCGACACCGATCTCACGCGCGGTTTCGTGCTGGTGACAGGCAAGGGCAATAAACAACGTGTCGTCCCCATGGGTGAGCAGGCGTTGGCGGCGGTGCAAACGTTTGTGCAAACGGCCCGACAACAGCTGCTTAAAAATCGGACGAGTCCTTATTTATTCGTGGGCACCGCCACCGCGACAGCGCTCAGTCGGCAAATGTTTTGGAAAATCTTGCGCCGCACCGCGAGCCAAGCGGGCATTGACAAACCTATCTGCCCCCATCAGCTGCGGCACAGCTTTGCCACGCACCTGTTGGAACACGGGGCCGACTTGCGCAGCGTGCAAGCCATGCTGGGGCACGCCAGCCTCTCCACCACCGAAATCTACACACACGTCAACCGCGCTCGCCTGCGCAAGCTCTATGATGCTTATCACCCAAGATCGCGCGGGGGAGGTGATCTCCTGAAACCGAGCTAACGAAAAAGGGGTGAGCTAACGCCACCCCTTCAGCGGCCCGCGACCCTACAGATCCAAATCACTGTGGTTTAACTCTTCAAAAGCCCAATCGATTTCTCCATCGCTTCTGAATCTCTTGAAACTGGCACCCACGAGCGTGACGGGTTTGCGTCCGTATTGATCTTCTTCCAAGTAGGGCTTGAAGGTTTTTGTCTCCTTCATCTGCCGCACCGCTGCTTGGGCGCTTGCGTCTTTTTTGAGCTCGAAGATGTAAACGCGGTTTCGGGTCCGGATCACCTCGTCGATCCGGCCGTGGTGCGTGGCGACCTCCGCGCGCGCGTCCAGCCGCTCGCACTCGTTGATGAGGTGAAACGCGGTGTGGTAAAACCCCTCGGATAAAGCGGCTTGTTTACTGTCGCCCCCGTTCGTCGCGCTTTTGCGCGGCAGCGGATGGTACGGAATGCCCGCGATAATCGCCTCGATGTGCTCAAAGTATTGCCGCAGCCTCCCCGCTCGCAGGGCGGCGGCCGCCCGTTCGAGATCGGCGTTGCTCGTGTCGTAACGAGTGGTCATGCGGTTTGCGAGCGGGGTACGGCACACAAACGCCTCATCTGTCATCCCACTCGCTCATGCGCCGCGGCCAAACGTTTTCCGGCGAAGGCCATGCCAATCGCCAAGACAAAGGAACATTGCCGCTGGGCAAACTCGGCGGCATAGTTCTTTTCTTGAATCTGTGCCAACGCCGCTTGCGCGGCCTGTTCCAACTTGTCCTCGTCGTCGACCACCTTAAACTCCATGACAATGCCGGGCTTGCGCGCATCGCGGGGGATGAGCAGCAAGTCGGGTCTACCCTTCCCGCTCTCGCGATTGGAGCGAATGTGATACAGGTCGGCCAGGTAGGCCAGCATGCCCATCACCAACGCGTGGTACACGCGCTCGGGGTGCGACCCGCCGATGTCAAAGTAGCTGAGGCTGTTGGACGCCAGGGTAGTCACATGCCGCGCGAATTCGGCCACGTCGCCTCCGATCAGCGCCTTGAGTGCCGACGGCAACAGGCTGCGCGGGCCGGATTTGTGGAACCAGCCGGTGATCAACCGACGGTAGACGAATTGGACCTCCCGGTTGGGAACGCGCAACTTGGTTCCCAAAAGAGGCGGTTCGCCGTCTGGATCCACCGTCAGATAACCGCTTGTCAGCAAGATGCTCCACAGCGCGTCGGCGAG
>JBCCEG010000428.1:0-1680 GCA_039030455.1 Myxococcota bacterium
CAACATTTTTTAAGCATTTTGTTCGACTAACAATTGGGTATATTGTTAAAATTTTAAACTTAAAACTTACTTCATTTCAAGCATACAAGCTTTTGCTTCATATCTTTATTTTCTTCCTCAATAATAATTTAAATAGTTGAAGATTAAAAGGACAGAAATTTGATTGAACAAAATACTATTTGGACAGAATTATTAGTTGACATGATCCAGGACACGATAAACATTATGCTATAAAACACTTTCAATAACTAACGTAGTGACAGATAGATGACAGCGGTCAGATTTGTCATTATCTATTGTTATGTATTATTTAGATCTACACGCAACTGGTTTTGCTATACCTGATCTTGCTTTTCATCCTTTCATACGCCCAACCCAACCTGTCATCCAGGGTGTCATTTTCATGACGATTATATCTCACTGCATAGCCATAGCGAGCTGCGGAATACAGCGTCGAGCGTAACTGTACAGGGACAAATGTGACGTTCCGTTTTAGAATGTACTCCAAATCGCGTGGAATGTCACAATTTTTATCCTTTACCCAGTCGGCAAAAATCCAAAATAACTGTTGTGGAGGAGTGTATTTTTATTGAAAACAGGCAATGAATTCTAAGAAATTAGGAAAAATCAGCCTCTAGCCGAGCTACGCGACAAACCGGAGGTGGAGGGGTGATCCCTCGCGAAAAGGGGAAGGATGATTGACCTTCCAGCAGCGGTACCGCACGGGGTCGAAGCGGGCGATCGGAGCCGGCGGTGGACTGATGTCGGGGTTGCGCCTCCGAGAAGGATCGCGCGCCCGGCTGAAGTGCTCTTCAGTCGTCGAGCATCTCCACACGAAGCTCCCATGGAGTGGGTTCGGGATCTTCGGTCTCGAACGTAAGGGCCAGATGCTCGCAGGCGCCTAGGGAAAGCTCGGCGTTGTCCCCGGCGAGCACCTCCACAACCCTTGCGGCGCGCCCGGGGGCAAGTCCTGCAGCCCCCGGGGTTGAGGGAGACAGCGCCGTGCGCAGCATCCACCGCGATGCGATAGCGGCCCGGTACGGTCACGACGCAGCGCCGTAAACCTCTGCTCGGCGCCGATAGGCCCGGCCGTTTCCTCGCTCGACTCGCAGTCGTGCACGCCACCGAAGACTGCCGTGTCCCCTGGGGTCTCGATTGGCTGCGTGTCCGCACACTCACCGAGGAACGAGTAGCTGGCCCGCGAAGTGCCACGCCACTCGTCCTCGAGTTGCGACAAGTCGGGCCCGAGCTCCGCCCGCAGCGCGGTGTCGATCACCTCGCCGTCCACCTCGCTCGGCTCCGAGAACGCATCGCCGACCATGACCCGATGCAGCGCGTCCCCCCGAGTTTCCAACAC
This sequence comes from Myxococcota bacterium, assembly GCA_039030455.1. Classification (GTDB taxonomy): domain Bacteria; phylum Myxococcota; class UBA727; order UBA727; family JABDBI01; genus JBCCEG01. Next base: position 1,358 of record JBCCEG010000428.1, read on the forward strand.
GAACGCAACGAAATGACCCGCCGTGATGTAGGGGCCCGGCTCATCGAACTCGTGATCGAACAACGCGACTGGCCCGGGCTCCGCCTGCATCGCGTCCAAGGAGAACCCGCCGCCTCGCGCACCACCAAACGCAAGGGCCTGCGCCAGTCCCTCCTCGAAGAGCGCAGGCCCCCAGCGCCGATCATGCATACGCACCGCATGCACAATCTCATGCGCCAGGGACCGCGACGTCGCCATGACCTCTACTCCGTCGCCTCTGAGCGCCGCGCATCCGCCCGCGTCCTCATTCCCGCCACAACGCTCCGCGACCGCGTCCTCGCCCC
>JBCCEG010000429.1:0-1673 GCA_039030455.1 Myxococcota bacterium
GCTGGAGGCCGAGACGTTATACTTCGGCGTCAGCGGCGCCACCCGCGCCCTCGAGAGTGCCGTTGCTTCCGACGGCGGGTCTACGTCGGCGTTGGTCTTCTCGACGGAGCTGGGTTTGCGACGTGAAATCCCTCGCCTGAAACGAGCGTGACGAAGATCACAACTTGTTGCTTGGCTTTGGCGTCTTGACCCTAGCTAGGAGTAGAATCTTTTTAAACGGGTGATGAACGCCGAGAGATAGAGATGTAACAATAATATCAAACAACTGAGAGAGCGATAACAAATAGCAACGTCGTTAAATTTGAATGTACGAATTTAAATGTCGAAAGGCGAAAACACATAGAAAGGTAGAACACTGCGTCGTTACCAGTCGTGGTTTTCATTGTTTCTCAGGCACGCAGGCCGCGCCATTTCCTCACAACGCTCGGGAGCGGAACCGGTAGTCCACTTTCACTCCGCCGTGGCGTTGCCGTCGCCGGTGGCTCGGATGACTGCATCTAAGCGTGCCGCGGCGGAGTTCAGTACTGCTATCGCGGACGCTGCAGGATGACGGAACATGTTAGGTTGTTATTTGTTTGCGCTCTCCTGTCATATTTGTGCACAGGTAGTTGTTCTGGTGTTGCATTCCGAACACTGTGTCTCTCAGGGATATGCAAGTTAAAACTGTATTTGACAAAACTTGTACACTGTTTAACTGTCTTTTCAGAGGACCTTAACAGTGTCATATTGACACATATCCATTTCTGTTATCATGGCAGGTGAATTTTCCAGATGATTTATGGTGGCTTCCTTCTCAGACCGGAATGCTGATCGCTGCCCCCACACCCTGATCTCATTGTCCCGGCTCACTATCCCCCTAGGTAGAGGCTCACCGGCCTGGTTGCGACCCATTCCATCCATCAAGGCACCAAAAGCAGACCTTGACGCGTGCGGTGGGGGGGATGTCGCCTCCGCTTGGGTCGCTGGCGTCGCCGTCGCCGCTTTCTCGGCCGCCGCTGGGGAGCTTTCTCCGCCGCCGCTAGAGGCGCTCGCGCTGTCGCCGCTGGGGGCGTTCGCGTCGCCGTCTGTATGCCGTTTGGCCGCCGCCGTGTCCGTCGACCGGGCTTCGTGATGCCCGCCGCCGCTTGCGTCGGCCGATGCCCGCCGCCGTGTCCGTCGTGCGCGCCGCCGGGATTGCGCTCGTCGCCGCGCCATTTTCTTGCCCTGCGTCCGTAGCGTCTCTGCCCGCCGTCTGTCGGGTTTTCTCCTCAATAACCGTTCCTAGCAACCCGTCTCCTCCTCTGTCCAGAATCTTATTTCCGCTGAGCTATGAGTGTTGGTGTTGGCGTCCGCGGACCATGGGGCCTGATGGCGCCCAGCTGCTGAGTGGTACGTCGCTGCCTGTGTCCGTTGGTGGTGTGAGAACGATTCCGTTTTTATTGTCTTTTATTTTTAACCTGAGTGTGTTGAGTACCTACCTAATAAATGTGTGATGGCTTAAATTCCGTGGCGGCGCCCCTGCCTAGTTTTCTTTGCCTAGTGTTAGGAGTGTATGTTTTACCATGTACTGCGTTTTTACTGTTAATAGTTTCGGTCGCTGAAAGCAGGTCATGGATACATGTCAATGCATGGACTCTATTTGCATTGCAGGAAAAGGTCTTTTGTGTCTCGCGAAAGGCCAGGCTGCAACATCC
>JBCCEG010000430.1:0-1671 GCA_039030455.1 Myxococcota bacterium
AGCCGACGCCGAGTCCTACGAGCAATGCAGCGGTCAACAACTCGTGCTTCATGGGGAGTTTCGTTTCCTCGAGCAGGGGCGGGGGCGACAGATTTGTGTCCAAAGTTTAGGCTTTCGCAGGGATCCACTTTGGAGCGTCCGAGCCGTTTTTCCTCGGAAAAAAGGCCCGCCGACCTTTTTGGAAGCTCCCGAAAGCCCCGAATCCATTTTGGGATGTTTGCTGTTCGTAGAGACGCGATTCATCGCGTCTCTACGATTACCGTTGCGTCGGGTTGCGTCGGCGGTAGGAGCGGGTACACTTTTTGACGGATGCGGCGGCAAGACCAAAGTCCTCGATAAAAGGTTGGCACATGCAAGATCACGCGCACGCTCCCATGGTGCGGATTCAAAATCTGACGAAGTTCTACGGCGACTTTCAGGCTCTCAAGGGCATTGATTTCGAGGTGCCCAAGGGGCAGGTGCTGGGTTTTTTGGGCCCCAACGGCGCGGGCAAATCCACCACCATGCGTATTCTCACGGGGTATCTTTCCGCCGGCGGCGGCCGCGTGGAGGTGGCGGGGGTGGATGTGCTTAAGAATCCTATCGCCGCGCGGCGCAAGATTGGTTATCTGCCCGAGCGCAATCCGCTGTATGAAGACATGATGGTGTTGGAGTACCTACGTTTCGTGGCGCACGTGCGGCGGATCGGTTTAGAGGACAGGCAAGACGCTATTTTGGGCGCCATCGATCGCTGCGGCCTGGCGCACATGATGACCAGGGATATCGGCACGCTGTCCAAGGGATACCGGCAGCGCGTGGGTTTGGCGCAGGCCATTTTGCACAATCCCTCGCTGCTGATTCTCGATGAGCCCACCAACGGACTGGACCCCAACCAAATCGTGGAGATTCGCACGTTGATTCGTGAGTTGGGCAAGGTGACCACGGTGTTAATGAGCACCCATGTGCTGCGTGAGGTTGAGTCCACCTGCTCGCACGTGCTGCTCATCAATCAAGGCAAGGTGGTGGCCGACAGCTCGCTGCATGACTTGATCACCGGACAAAAGAAAATGCTGTATCTGCAAGTGGTGGCGCAAAACGGCGCCAAGCTTGACGAAGAGGCGGTGGCGCAAGAGTTTTTCCATTGTCGGTTTGTCACCGACGTGCAACCTGTCAAGGCGGAAGTAGAGGGGGGTTTGGGCCTGCGCGTGTTATACCTCAAGGGTGACCCGCGCCCGGCGCTGTTTCGCAGGGCCGTTGAGCAAAACTTGATTTTGCTGGAGATGCGGCGGCGCGAGTTTTCGTTGGAAGAGATGTTCCATCGCCTCACGGGTAACATCCCGGGCGTGGGGCAGGCGTAGAGGACGAGAGGAACTCGACAAAGCCGCATGCGGTCTAGTAGAATCGGACTGTTCGGCACGGCGGTGAGTATGAGTCTTAAGTCGCTCCCTGTGGGCATTCAGTCGTTTGAACAGTTGCGCGAGGACAATTGCGTCTACGTAGACAAAACCCAGCTCATCCACCGGCTTGTCACTTCGGGCCGTGTCTACTTTCTGGCCCGTCCGCGCCGGTTTGGCAAATCGCTGCTGCTGTCCACATTGTTGCATCTGTTCACGGGGCGCCGCGATCTATTCAAGGGGTTGTGGATCGAGCGGGAGACGGATTGGGACTGGTCGCGCAAGCACCCCGTCATCC
>JBCCEG010000431.1:0-1668 GCA_039030455.1 Myxococcota bacterium
CCAACCCCGAAGGGGTTGGGAGTCGCGCAAGCGCTGGAGGGGCGGCGAGCGCACTCTTTATGGTGTAAACGGTAATGAATAGAATTAGAGCCAGAACGTCGGGCGCGCGCAGCGCGCCGCAAGGCAACCCCCAATTTTTGTTTAATTTGGTTTAAAGCATGTTCATCTCTAATCCCCATAGTGATTTCACATGAAGTGTAACCTTGTTTAGAGATTAAAAGACAACCGTCCCCGTGTATAAGACCGGCGAGCCATTGATTCCACGCTAATTCTGTTGGAGTGGTTAGTGGGCGTACGGCCTCTGAGGTTATTACTCGCTTGCTATGAGCTTTGGTTACCTGCAGATTACCCCCTACTCGTGTTTGACTTTTTACCATAACGGGACACGGTCGGCCACTTAAGTTTATGGTATCTCACACTTTCGGCAACGGGGGTTTCCTGCTTACAGTCCACGACATTTCAAACTTTACAGCATGAGCGGGCCAAAAATGACCAAAGAACCAAAAAAGGTGTTGATATAAAATAGGATCTCCGCCGCCTGCGGGATCAAAAAAGGTTGTATTAAAGGTAGAATAGGAGCACAGGCGCCAGCGGGTTGTGCTGTGTGCTGTGAACCCTTCTCGTAACCGTACGTGACAGTTACCCATCATACGGCTTGCACGCGCACACAACAACCTTATAGGGCGCGAACATATGCTTCGCCCGCCCCTCCAGCGCTTGCGCGACTCCCCGCCCCTCCCCTGCTCGCCGGCGTAGCCGGCGAGGGCGGGGCGGGGTCTCGCGCAAGCGCGGGTTCCTTCGGAAAGGGGCGGGGAGAACGCAGTGATTGGCGTGCTACGCACCTTTCTTACGGGTCGCGCCAAAAAGGGCACTCCTAGGGTGGTTCGCGCTCAATCGTGAGGCTTAGGCCCCCCCTACGGGGCGACTACTTGCCCAAGCGTGCTTGGCGAGCTATCGTTGTGCGCGCTCCCGATCGTCGGGCGCCCGCGACACTGTTTTGTCTTGGACACCCGGTGGGACACGTAGCGACCCGTAAGAAAGTGTGCTTTATTCTTAACGCTCGCGCAATAGCAATACAATACTTGTCTCCCCTCCCCTCGCCAGCGCTTGCGCGACGCCCCTTCTCCCCAACCACTCGCTCCCCGAACGTAGTGAGGGGGGCGAGTGCGCCAGCGAAGCTGGCGCCGTCGGCGCGAGTGGGCGGGGCAGGCTTCGCCGGCCATTCCCCGTGTTGAAGCTTTGCCAGCGCCAACACGTCAGAGTCGAAAAGTGCCCGGTGTGTGCCAGTGCCAAACTCTTCTAATATAATCGTGCCTTCGGCACAATTGCGCGTGTACGCCCACCGTCGTCACTACCTTTGCGCTCGCCGTCCGACCTTTTATTCGAAAACTTTTGTGTCCGGCGAAGCCGGACACGCGAGTGCTTACGCGCGTGCACTCGCTTCGCTCTGCTCGGTGTCGGACGCCTTCAAATTCTACACGCGGACCAAGACCGTGACCGCCCGCTGGCCGTCAGGGATCAAAGAAGGCGGCGAATTCTCTATCCCGGTGATGGAATAAGCGCGCCAGTTGATGCACCTTTGATAGTGATCAAAAAAAGGCGGCCCTCAAAGCCGCCTTTCGGTGTTCGGAACGTGTCTTATGACCGCTTTCTGCGCTTCAGGGCAGC
>JBCCEG010000432.1:0-1660 GCA_039030455.1 Myxococcota bacterium
CAAAACCACACTATACTACCCTTTTCCAATACCAAAACCAAGCGGGCACGTCCCGCGCACTTGTTGCCACCTCCGGCGCGCCTGCCGCCACCTTCCGCGCCCCTGCCACCTCCCGCGCTCCCGCCATCCCCCGCGCTCCTGCGCAGGCAGGAGCCCATGGCTCTGTGCGTACAGATTGCTCCGAGGTATAGATCCCTGCCTGCGCAGGGATGCGGGGTGGGAGGCAGGAGCGCGGGACAGGCGGGATACGCAGAAAGTGGCAATATTTCTTGAAAATAGTCCTTGACATAAGAACGTTGTGTTCCCTATATGTTCCACACTGCCGTGTACCGGGGGCGTTTCTAGATCGTCAGTCACGCGACACGGCAGACGATGCTTGAGACAGAACCGTCAAGACAAGGCGGCAAAACCTCAAGGGTCACCGGGGAGGTCCCGCAAGGGGGGGTTCGGGCAACACCCTTGCGCGCCTTAAGTGGCACGTGGTCACTCACACGTTATCGCCCCGGTCAAGATGGAGCTGCTCCAGATGACGATGCAGCTGATACCGGGCTTTTGGCAGCAAGCACAAAGGCCCAAAACAAACACCGGCGGTGCAGTCCGCACACGCAACGTTTTCAACGGTGGTATCCGCCTGACCCACAAGGCGCCATGACCCAAAAACATCGTACGCGGGCCGGAAACGGCCGCACTTAGATTACGCGTTAAAGAAAGCGGAACCGATCCGGCCCGCGTCCCCACTTGGTGGGCTTTAACTGAACAGATCCGGAAGAGCGGTGCAGTTCGTCCGGCCCTTTGCCGTGCGCGGCTGGGGCTTGGCGACGCCGCCTGCGTCTGTCATGCCTGCGCAGGCAGGCATCCCCGCCTATGTCATGCCTGCGAAGGCAGGCATCCAGGGGCTGCAGGCTCAGAACCCGGACGCTCTGGATTCCTGCCTGCGCAGGGATGCGGGGAAGGAAAGCACAACCGGTCAACAACAGGAAGGACACACCAAGCCCATGAAAAAACACAAAGCCCGGCGCAAACAGCGCCAAGCCGGCGAGGCAACCCGCACCGGCACGTTCAATCCACGCAACCACAACCAGTGCACATCAAGCAGTTGCCGCCGGGCGCGCAAGTGCCTGGGCCGGGCCATGATTTGCGGATGCACGGTGGAGTACGCCTCAGTCGCAGACGAATCCAGCGTGGAGAAACTGCGGCAACTCAGATGGGCCATAGACACGGTCATGGCAATTAATGAACGCCGAGAGGCAGCTGGGATTCCTCATCCAACCCCTCAAAACCCAATCTTCTCAGACCCCAATGCAACAGAAGAAGAGATAGATCAAGCGATCGTGGCAGACCTCAAAGCCAGAATGGCGAAGATGACCTAGTGTGAATTGCCCCCATGTTCTTTCAGCCGTCATTCCGGCAAATTGATCAACCGACCCCCTGCTAGGGCGAGATGAGAGGAAATTGAACCATCTGACCGGCTTCTTGCGTCTGCTGACGCGGCGCAGATCGCGCCGTGGTCTGTCCCACCACAAAGGGCCCGCAACGAAGCTCAGCGGGCGCGAAAAGCCGGCCTTCGGTGGGTCAGTAGAGCCCATCTCCTGCACTGCGAAGCTTGTCCGATGCACCACATCGCACTGCGCTTGGCGTCTTGGATATGGGCTTGTCTGAC
>JBCCEG010000433.1:0-1658 GCA_039030455.1 Myxococcota bacterium
AGCCTGTCATCCCTGCGAAAGGTTGTCACCCCTGCCCCCGAGCAGGGGCAGGGATCCATTTTGGCGCGTCTGGGTCGCTTTTCCACTTGCCAACAATCAGCCAGCGCCGCCGCCAGCTCGGTGTGGAGCACAAAGTCCCGCTCCGGCGCGGACCACTGGGGGCCGCGGTCCCCTGCCCTTTTGCCCGCGAGCGCGCTGCCGGGCCGAACCACGCCACCGACAACACGGATCAAAGGGTCCGAGGCCGCCGAGGCCACAACAGCCTGCCCCATGCGCCCGGCAATGCCGCACACAATGACATGAATGGGTTGCCGCTGTTCCTGCGTCTGCTTCACATTCTCTCCGGGGAATCTCTATCCGTTGGCTGCATGCGTTGGTCAAAATGCCGCAACAGGGCATCTACATAACGTACAAAAACATCTTGCTTAGCGTTTCTCGCCCCGCGTCTCGACCAAACTGTCGGGAGACTATTACTCGGATTCACGGGATTTGGCGGCCCCTGCTGTGGCCGTTGCCTCTCGCGGCCACCCGTACAAATCCCGTGATCCGCGGTACGCGCTTGCCACGGTCATCGCTACTTCCTCCTCTTCCGGACCCAGCTCTTGCTCCACCCTTTTTAGAATATCATCCTTTTCTCTCTCGGGGGCCGCCAGCAAGGCGTGATGCACCACTGCTTCCACGCACTCCCGGCCTTGTTCCTCCTGCTTGAACGCCCGCAAGTCCACCCACGGCGACTCAAGCATCCACGGGGCGCGCAGCGCCGCGTCCACCGACACGGCAGGTCGCGCCGGACAAAGCTCGCGTTTGAAAAAACCCACCGGAACAGCTAGGTTATAAAGATAGGCGATAAAGAGAGGGAACAGTGAAATACAGAATCTGGACCACGGCGTTGGCGGGCTTTTTGGCCTTGAGTGGCGGTTGCACGGGGGGGGGCGGGAACACCCTGCCCGAAGGCGAAGGCGGCTCCGAAACAAACCACCAAGCCGGTGGCAAGGGTAATAACGGAACAGAGCCAACCAAACCCGAGACCAGCCTCGCGTTTTCTTGCAAAGACGTGCCGGTGGAGCAGTGCGACGAAAAGTTTTTTGGCGAGCAGCGGTGCGAAAAGAGCGGCCAAACCTGTGTGGAGTTGCAAGAGCCGATCACCTTTACCACCAAGCGCTGCGACGAGTTGAACGCCGACGACTGCGGCAAAAGCGTGCTGTGCCAACTCAAGGGCAACGCGTGTGAAGACAGGCAATACGTGTTCGAGCCGCCCTGCAAGGACGAAGGCGAAGACTCCTGCCTGGCAAAAAACAAGACGTGTTTGTTCGACTCCATCATCCAACGCTGCGGCAAGAACCCCTACGGCGGCCGGTGTGTATTTGATGGGACAAAATGTACTTTGAATGTGACGGGCGACGATTGCGCCGATGCCCACGGCGGAGCGTGCCGGAAAGTGGAAGTGCCTGACGGCATAGAATGCAAGCTCAATGCGAGAGTATGTGGGAATTTTAAGGGCAATCTAACTTTAGCAGACATAAAAATTCAAGACGCCGCTGCAGCTACAACTAGCACACATAGTATATGCACGACAAATCCCACTGGAAACGCTCAGGATGGGGGTGTTGAAAATGTAAAAGCTATTCTTGCCAACAGGCCGTGTCACGAGGTGTACC
>JBCCEG010000434.1:0-1656 GCA_039030455.1 Myxococcota bacterium
CAAAAAGGAAGCAAATTATCAGCCGAGCTAGCAAAATAGAAGCAAAATTTCGATGATGGCCGGGCAAAATTTTGCGGCAAAATATCGAATGTGAGGTGGCAGAATCGGGCTTTGTCTAACCGTGGGGCTATAGACATGCATATCGTGCGACACGCAAGGACTTGCTCGACTGACTGCGCGCTATGGCCTGCCACTTCTTGCATAGCACAGCCAGTTCACGGTGGACGAGCGGTGGACGTGGATCTCGCGATCGCTACTACTGGAAGCAGCTAATAATGAGCTATTTCTTTGGCTCTTTGAATCTTTGAATCTTTATTTACCCCGGCAGAGGCGGCCAGTACAAGGGGGCCAGATTTCGTGCAACACCGCAGCGCGACCACGGCTACACTACGCTGATTTACTGTCACGGTCGAAATCCGCCCCCTGCGCAGTGGGGTTGTCACCCCTTCCTCCCGACGGCCGGTGGAGGGGGTGGGCTGCCCGGCTGGCGGGGTCCTTTGTTTTTGTGCTGGGGGCCTTTCTGGGGCGCGGGGCTTCTATCAACTGAACTTCAAGTGATAGGTGCGAAAAATAGTTACTTACCGGCGTTTTGGATGCATAAATGTTGCCAATTGGTGACATACATGTAATTTCAATTTGTTGTAGGCACTTTTTTGCAATTCTTTATGTACGCTGGGACCATTTGGCTTGAGATTTCGGCTCTAAGGGCTGAACAAGGACTGGGGGCCACAGCGGGGCGCGGGGCGGCTCCCGATAGGTTGGTGCATTCACCCTCCCTGCTGCTGGTGTTTCTAGCGCTGCATATGCTGCAGGGGAATGGGTACCGGGCAACGACGAAAGACTAGTGTAGTGACTACCGAGCTTTTTTTTTTTTTTTTTGTAATACGAATACGTCGCCGCGACTTGCGGAGACTTTTTTCACTGAGGTGGAGGAAAAGCCGCTAGCATTGTGGGCTGCAAACGGAACAAGCTCGCGTAAAGCCAAGCCAAGAAGTGTTTTGTTTAGCAAAAAGTTTTATTTCTGCTGATCTGCGGTGGGGTGTTTCAGGCCCTCCATCTCCGGACTGCTGAACCCGGCGTTTGAGACCTTGCCCGCGCGCCCCGCGACCGGCCCGCGCCGCGCCGTCTCTTGATCAAAACTCGAGTACTGTACTCGGCGATCGCGAGCGCCGAGAGCTGCGCCGCCGTGACGTTGCGTGACGCCACGCGGGCGTCGGCCACGCATCTGTCAAACACCGGCATGCACATGGCCAGATTGAGGCAGAGCTGAAAAAAGCTTCAAAAACGTCTCACCACTTGATTCTCATGTGAGCGCTTGGAGATAAAAGTTTGGAACGAAAGAGGAGAGCGAAGGCGGAAATCCCCTGAGAAGAGGCTACTTTGTGTGGTGTATTGCAACAGCCAGGGCAGACCATCCTTGCTTTTCTTGGGTATCCGCAGGACTCAACTCAACTCGAGGATATTTCTTTGAAAAGAATTTTTGATTATTGAATCTTGAAGAAATTTTCCTGTTGAATTTCCTGTTTGCTGGTGGACGAAGACGGCGGAGATGCATGCGAGAGCAGTTCTATATCACTTATTATGGGCCATACATCTCGAACCGTTTGATTACCTCGTACACGGCTCGGGTTTGGTGACGACCATCGTGCTTGTTGC
>JBCCEG010000435.1:0-1652 GCA_039030455.1 Myxococcota bacterium
TCTACCCCTACCCCCGGCGAATTTACCAGCTTACTCAGCGGGCGGTGATGGCAGTGGGTGAGGATAGTTGAATCCTCCTTGGCGAATCATAGACCCTTGCGCAGAGTCCCGGGTGGTTTATCTGGTTATTTCCCTTTCGCCCAGACCATTCTTCCCCTTGTTTACTCGTGCCACACCCGAGCTCTTTCCCAGCAATTTTGCGTGTACACTCAACTCATGTGTGTGGCACGCGCTGCCCAAAGGCAACCTCCTGCGTGGCTAGGTTCGTTATTCTGGAGGGTTTGGCCAAAACACGCAACACGCTGGAAGGCACTCTACCAGTAACTGTCTTGTGGAGCGGGTGAGTCAACATGTGTGACCGGTGTGTAACTGGAGGATTGGCCATTAGTATCTACCAGTAAGAAATCATGTTTCCAGCTGCCCGCTCCAACGCCAAATGGGCGGCGCGACACCCTGCACTACTAGCCCACGACTACACACCGCTCCCCCACCCAAAGCCCTCCCGAAAAATGTCTCTATCGGCCACGCCATGGACAGAAAGAACGAAAACTAGTCCCTAGGCAATAATTAGCCACATCTGCCGGAAAGCAGCTACCCCACACCCTCGACCCCACACTCTCTCCCCAGAACCGCACTCTTGGTGGCAGCACTGTCCCGCTGCAACTCTGCGCACATGCACACTGCCCGTCAACTAATCCATGGATCGGCACACGTGGATTATGCGCCACGTGCAACCTTCGCACACAGGCATGCCTTGACAAGCACCCTATGCGTCCTCATGCATTGCGCGCGTAGTATACAGCCGCTAGGCGGGCGCAGTGCCACAATCTGGCCCTCGACAAATCCAAGTGCGGGTGAGAAGAGAAATGACAGAGGGTGTGCCCCCCGCCAACCAATTGTCACTGCGCTACTGCCCCAACTAATGCTGCTCGTGCACTGGGTAGTGCACCTCGATCGACCCACCACGAGGGGGCAATGGGCAGCCCACTTGAGCACTGTATGGGATCTGCAAGAATATTCGACACCTCGATGCAACAGCAACCCATCGAGACGTAATCCACATCATCCCATGCGCTAGCACCCATACGAGCCGGCCGCACGTGCCCATGTACTATCGGGAAGGAGGTCGGACGAATAACCAATTAACAAAACAACACCGCCGCAAGGCAGCGTAACAATTCCCGCGCGGCCAGCGCCGCCTCCCAAGCAAAGCGCGCACGTGTGAGCAGAGGCGGTAACAGGCCGAACCAGCGGGCAAAGGCACTCCAGGTTCAAGCCGCGAACCATCGCACGGCAACCCAGGCGCCCGAACCAAAATGCACCGACGGCTGCCCAACGCGCTTAACGGCATCACCGTCACCTCCACAGCGCGGCGCACGCTTGAGTACGCAGCACGCTAGGGTGCCCATCGCCACTTCGTCCAAATGTATCCTCCGAGCGCGCCCAAGCCAAGATGCCATCGCCAATCATGGCGGGTGCAACCTAGGGGCAAGCGGCCTCACCCCAGCGAGATCTACCGGCGCTAAAAATCAACCGTTGGCAAAACCGCAAATCTCCCGCCGCGAACGCACACGTAGAAATCTGGCGTCTGCAAACTTCAGCAGCGCCCGAGCCCCATGCAGCTCACATCGGGCTGCATGGGACTCCGTGCA
>JBCCEG010000436.1:0-1651 GCA_039030455.1 Myxococcota bacterium
AATAAAGGGCACATCATTCATTACCTCGAGAACGTGCTCGGTGCCCTTGGGGTCAGTCCACACGGGCTTCTGATGTGGCGCCCAGTGGAATGTCCATCCTTCGCGGCTCCTCCTACCCACTGACACAACGGCAGGGGTGTTATCTAGGATCCGCGCATCGAAGGTATGCCCCAAGGCGGGTATCTCCTCAGTAGACACGTAGTCGGATGTGACTCTTCCTCCCGCAGTATTCAGCCGGATAGGCGGGCCACGCCTCACATTAGTACCGGCTTCTGCAGAGGATATAAGATCATTGCCACTGCCAGTATCGACAACCCATACGGTTGCGGGAGCTGCGGTGCCCACTTCTAGGGCAACCTCTGCTTCGAGCTTAGCGGCGATGGCTATAGCCATCTCCGCCGTGATACGCTTGGCAATAGTCTTTACTGCAACGCCGTGGCGTTTCTCCGACGCAGTTTTGCGTGACGTGTTGAGCTTGTGCACCTCATAAGTGTGCACCTCGCGCAAATTACTCTTACTCTTGAAAGTAACTTTCTTTTTGGCATTCCCATCGCGAGCCACCATCGCCGGATCGGCGGAATTGACAATTATCGCTACAGCCGCCGGTCGGCGGGATGAGGTACGCCGTCGCCCGAAACTAGGCGATCGGCTCCTCCGACGCGCATCGCCAGGTTGGCGAGAAGATGGTCGTTGGGGGCCGCGATTGGGTCGCGATGATCGACTGGGGTTGGAGTGCTGAAACTTGCAACGTGATCCATATTTGCACTTCCCGGTCCGCACCCAGGCCCTGCATACGGGCTTACGAGCTGGGGCGGCCGCAGCGGGTTCGCTGTCATCCCCGTCGGTCCTATCCTCGACGTTGGAGGCGGACCCGGACTGTTCAGATGCATCCAGATCGGATGAAAGCTGAGACTCCTCTTCGGCAGGCGCGGCACTCATAGTGCCCGTCATATTGCCGTCGGGATCACTGTCCCTGGAATCAACAGACGCTTGATCCGCGTTGGTATATCCATCTGATTGATCATCGCCGGAAGTCTCGGCATGATCGCCGGTATTATACTCCCGTTGGTAATCCTCCATATAGCTCGCGACTGCTGCCTCCATTTCGCGTGGGGTCGCAATACGGTGTTCGTACCTGCAGTTCTTGCGGGTGCACATATAGTGCACACGGCTTCTGAAGATAAAAATAAAAATAGCGTAATTCCTAAGGAAAACAAGGAATTACGCTATGAAAAAAATGGTGGAGGCGGCGGGAGTCGAACCCGCGTCCGAAAGACGTCTACCGCGCGAGCCTACATGCTTATCCGCTGAATTTGGATACGGCTATCTGGAGCGCCCGGCGGCAGGCTCTTCCAGTAGACGCGTTCGATTGAGTTTCGGTAGGCCGCGCTCGAACGAAATGCGGCGGACCTAGCTCACTAAATGACGCCCGTTCCGCCCCCGCGAGCATGGGACGGGCAGGCGCTGGCTATTTACGCAGCCAGAGCGAAGCTGTCGTTGTTGGCAGCTAAAAGATCCCACAGGTATTACGTGGTCCGTGGACTCCACGACATGCCTCGTACGGCTTTCGACCCTCGTCGAAACCGTTTCGCCCCCAGTTTTCAACGTCCAGCAAGCCGGACTCGTGGCCCGCGCGGGGCCGAACTCTGGG
>JBCCEG010000437.1:0-1638 GCA_039030455.1 Myxococcota bacterium
CCGAATCACCTTTTCGAGCGTCGCAATTGCGACGGGGTCGCTGGTCATCGCCAATGCGAGGGCGGCGCGCCCTCGGGCTACGTCGCTGAGCTTGCGTTCGTTCCACTTGCCGGTCAGGACGGCGCTCGCAAGCCACGGGACGAAGATGGGATCCCTCGTCAGGCCACACGCATAGAGCAGGGTGGCTGCCTGCGCGGAGCTCATTCTCTTCGAGCATCGCTCCTTGAGGAGAACTCCGATTGTGCGGTCGTTTCGGCCGCGCATGCTGAGTGCGAGGATCGCGAGGCGCTGCGTGTTTGTCGGTACGGAAACAGTGCCCCGAAGGAGGCGTTCGAAATGTGCGTGAACCTTCGATCGGGCCGAGTCCGCTACTCGAGCGAGCGTACCGAGGCCGATTGCGGCAGCCTCGTACGTCTTCGTCGCTTGATTGGGGGCATCGAGAAGTTGAACGAAGAGGGAAGCATCCTGTCCGTTGCCGGCGCGCCCCAACGCGCGCAGCGCAGCAACCCTGACTCGCTTGTCTGCGGCAGTCAAGGACTGTTGGCGCAACGCCGCGGCCACTTTTTCACGAACGCCGCGGCGCTCCCGCGCAGCGGCTTCGGCCGAACCACCCGAGAGAACATCTTTGCCCGCAATCGTGCTGCGCAAGCCCAGGAGGTGTTCGCGGTTTAGTTCCCACCAGACTCGCCACGAACTCGCGTAGCTCACGCCTCCGGATCGTGTGCCGCTTCGTGCATTGCCCCGAGGACCGGTCGGAGGTGAAGGAGGTGTGGTGGGCGTGTCGGACGGCGAAGGCTCCGTAGGTGTGCCGGGCGGCGGAAGCGGAGTCGGCGTGCCTCATTGACTGCACCCCGGATGTTTGCTTCTCCCACTTTCTCTCTCTCACTTTTTTCCCGTCACCTATCTACCTTGATAGGCTTTCTATAAGACTTTGGAGAATCTTCAAAGTACAGCTACAAACACAAATACTAATGATTTCATAATAAGGGAGTGAGCATGCAGTTCATATCAATGTTGTAACGGAGAGTTTTACGCTGGGGCGATCTCCAGGCAGCACACTGCTAATTGTTTCGTTTTCAGTCTGAGGGAGCAATGCCAACAGGGGAATTCACCTCGGGCAACATAAATCATCTTTTCTGGGCAGGCAATGTGCTCTGACGTTCATATTTGCAGATGAACTCTGCCCTTCTTCAAATCAGTGTGGCACGTTAAAAATTTGGAACGCATTGAAAATCTGGGGAAAATTCATCTACCGATGTGTGTTAATCAGTTGGCAATTGGCCACACCCTGCCTAGCTATTATTCTTGTTATGCTAAAAGAGTTTTGGGTTCACACAACCATGATGCATTTACCTTCCAAATCAAAGATTAGCAAGCCAAGGGGAAAAAATTATCAGTCACACCACCGGGATTCATCACTTGTCACTTCCGTGGATTAGAGTCAAACCATAGCTCAGTTGGTAGAGCACTGGCCCAGTAAGCCAGAGGTTCCTGGTTCGAATCCCAGTGGGGCGACGGATAATTATTCCATCTTGGCTCGCAAGTGTTTGATTTGGAAGGTAAATGCTGTGTGGTTGAGTGGACCCCAAAACCCCCAAAAAATTACAAATTCGAGATTCAAATTCCCGAAACCCCCAG
>JBCCEG010000438.1:0-1629 GCA_039030455.1 Myxococcota bacterium
CGCGCCTTCACATTCAACACCCGTCTGTGGCCCACGGGAACCACCAACATATGAATCCCCACGAACGACGGCAAACACCCATCGCATCGTCGGCCGTTGCGTCGGCTTCTTCTTCTGATCCGGCACCGTCAGCTCTTTCTCCGCCAACACCTTTCTCAGGTGATACTCGCACGCGGCATACACCAGCAAGCACAAGGTCATGATAAACGTCAGCGCCATCAAACGTTCCACCTTCTTCACGTAAAATTCTCGTGCTACAAACAGCAGGGTCTTTTAAAAATCGAAATCGGGGTCCCCGCAAAGGATGTGAGCGGAAGCGAACACCTTTTTGGGGGAAAAACCCCATTCATAATTCGCTATCCGATCCGTGGTGCTATTTTTTTCTTTTGCTCTTACTAGCCGGGGCTGAAGCGGCCATTTCCGCCTGAATTTCTTCTTCGATGCGTCGCAGGTTTTCCTCTTCTTGCGCCGTGGCTCGCGGACTTGGCTTTTTGGACCGTGGCGGCGACGCCAGTCCCATTTTGGCTTTGAGCTCGGCCAGAGCTTCGTCGCTTTCGGGGTCGACCGCTTGCAGTTGTTCCAACTCGCTAGAGAGCTCGTCTAGGCTTGCTTCTTCGGCGAGTTCAACGGTGGCGCTGGCCTCGGCTTCCATCTCGTTGATCTTTTGCTCCATGCGATCCAGGGTTTCGGATGCGCTTGCCTGTGAGATGCCGCTCATGGTCTCGGTGATGGTCTGCTGGGCTTGAGCACGTTTGGCGCGCGCCACCAACAGATTTTTCTTGCGCTTGGCCTCTTCGATTTTGCCGCTAAGATTACGCAACGCTCCCTTGAGCTGCTCCACCGATTGCTTTTGCGCTTCCCACTGTTGTTGAAAGGCTTGGGCTTGGCGATGGTGTTCGGTTTTGCGTTGCAATGCTTGTCTAGCCAATTCATCCTTGCCTGCCTGCACCGCCGTCATGGCCTTTTTTTCCCAATCTTGCGTGAGTTGGCGTTCGCGTTCGTAGTCACGCAGCAAGCGTTTTTCGTCGGCGATCGCCATCGCTACCTGCTTTTTGGCGGTGATGAGCTGTTCCTGCATATCCAGCAGCATTTGGTTCAGCATCTTCTCGGGATCTTCCGCTTTGCCAATGAGGTGATTGAGGTTGGCTTTGGTCACTGTCCAAAACCGCTGCAAAATGGCCATGTAAAAGTCTCCTTTGGCGTGCATCCCGGCGCACGGGGCACCTTGGGCTCACAGGGGTATTGTGTTTGCTTCCGCGCTTGGTTGCAAGCCCCCCTTTTCCTGTCATTCCGACTCTTCTTCCCGTCATCCGGCGGTGCGAATTCCTGTCATCCTGCTGAGTGCGAAGCACGAAGGATCCCCCCATATCGCGCCACGCGGGGAGATCCTTCGCTTCGCTCAGGATGACAAAAGTGCATCGCGCGGCACGGCCGTATCTAGACGAGCGCTGATAATGCCGCCGCCAAGCACCACATCCCCGTCGTACAACACTGCTGCTTGGCCCAAGGCGACGGCGAACGCGGGGGTATCGACAGTGAGTTCCAGCACGTCTTCTTGAGGTTGCCATTGCCAACGCGCGGGGCAGGGCGTGCCGCGGGCACGAATTTGCACGTGCACTTGCTCCGGCC
>JBCCEG010000439.1:0-1627 GCA_039030455.1 Myxococcota bacterium
AGCGCTGGCGTCCCCGAAGGGGTTGGCGGGTGCCTTCGGCACAACCGGCTTCGCCGGCCGCTTCGCGACCGAAGGGGCGAAGGGGGGGAGTCGCGCAAGCGCTGGCGGCGGGGAGAACGAGCGCAGCGAGTGAGGGGCGAGGGCGCCAGCTTCGCTGGCGCTGCCGGCAGCTTCGCGACCGAAGGCGGCAAGCGCTGGAGACCCACCCGCCGATTGGCGAATTTGAGAACTAACCGGTCGCGCAAGCGCCCTTCCTAGGCGCGAACCACGCAAGCGCCCTGGCGATTGGTGCCAGCGCCGCTCGGCGATCGACCCCTTGCTCGAACGAGGCGCCTAAAGGTTTAAAAGGTAGTAGACTCGGTACCCCAGCCCTAGCGCGTATTAAAATGCTCACCTTGCCCTAGTATATTAAGTAGTCGTTACGGTGCTAGGCCGAGCCCTACCGAGGGCGCGAGCGTCCGCCTGCTCTTCCCCGGAGGATAAGAGCAAGCGGACTGGGAAGAGCGCGAAACGCTCTTGGCAGAGCCGCTGCTCGCGTGTAACGCCTTGGGCTTGCGCTCATAAGAACGCACAGCGGCCTCGGTCGCTCGGTGTATCACAAGCCTGGTGCAATCCACAAAATAAATTAGGAAAAATAAACATTCAAAAAAAACAATCAACAAAAAACTGAGTCAAACTTCACTTAAAATCTCAGGAGGTGAGATCCACGAACTCATTAATATACACAAAACTATAAAATATCGACGATTTTGCGGCAGAGTGCTACCCCTAAGGATACTTAATTCAAATAACAGTAAAAATAAAATAGGAATTTGAAAAAACAAGCCTGAAATTCAAAAAATACGCGAAATCATAGATACATAAGAATATATGCGCGGTTCACACTGCACATTCATAAAATGAGATTGAATAGAAAAACGGGCAAAAAATAGCAAAATTTCAGGCAGCAGTCAGAAATATACAAAAATGCAACTAATTACAAGAAAACTTAGCACTCAAAGGCACAATCCTGTAATTTTGGGCCTTTCAAAATCGTAACAACTTGGCATTCAAAAACATCAAAAGTGATAAAGTGCCAGTGGAAAACATAAGTATGTGGTGAGAATCAAACAGATTTTTAAATTAGTGGCAAAAGCTTCCGTCAAGTCGGTAAATATAAAATTTAAGGGATTCCCGGGGCTATTCGCTTGGCGAAGGGTAAGTGGGTTTGCCAGCAGCGTAGTTAATTCAAAACATAAGAAGTAACTGATCACAAATGTTATAGTGGCTGCGAATAGTATATATATACAGCGAAGCTTCATTTCTTCGAGATGACTTATAACCATGAGCTCACTTATTATTTGCGTTGCGCGCGCAAGCGCGCACGAGTGCCGTAAGAGTGCGCAGCTCCGCGCTTGCGCGAGACCGTCGAGCACAAGACCTAGGGGGAGAAGAGAAGGTACGGGTCTCCCAGCGCTTGCCTTTATCCCCCCCGACCGTCGCGAAGCTGCCGGCGGAGCCGGAGAGACCCTTCGCCCCTTCGGTCGCGAAGCGGCCGGCGAAGCCGGTTGTGCCGAAGGCACCCGCCCCGCCCTCGCCCCCCGTTCGCCGGCTCGCCGGCGAAGCCGGCGAGGGGTCGGGGGGGATA
>JBCCEG010000440.1:0-1622 GCA_039030455.1 Myxococcota bacterium
GACGGCGGCTCCGCGCAGCGCATAGCCCGGGCTTTTTAGCTGAATCTGATAAAGACGATTGTCGCATTGACAGGTGAGGTTTTTGGAGAGTTTCCGTGTTTTTTGGATGGACAAGATCTCGGTTTTTTCCTCGGGAGTGTGACGGACAGGACGGTGGGCATCCCCGCCTTCGCGGGGACAAGCCTTGAGGAGATGCCGGTTGCACGGCGAACTTGCGATTGTAAATCTCGATAAAACACCGCAAGAAAACGTTGGCTTCTTGCGTCGTTTGGATTCCCGCCAACCGCATCTCCTTGACTAACCTATCTTGCGAGGTCTTATGGCTGCGTTCTACTCGTCCTTTCGCCTGGGGCGTGTTGGCGTTGATGAGTTCGATATCCAGGGTTTTCAAAGCCGGTGCTAGCTGTGTGGTCATGTGTTCCTTGCCCGCCAGGTTGACGCGGAAGATGCCGTGTTTGTCGGAGTAATAGGCACAAGGACGTCCAAAGCGGTCCGGATGGTCGAGAATGCCTTCCAGATAGCTCGCGGTGGTTTCGGCGCTGACGAAGCGGGCGTAGAGGATTTTGCCGGTGGCGTCGTCCACGAAGTTGATGAGAGTGCACGGGGGTGCTCGATCCCCCCAGCCAGGCGTGGGGGGAGCCGTCAATCTAGTGGATTCCCCGCCGCTCGCGGCGGGGTCATCTTTTTTGGCAAGGTCGGGGATTCATTCCCCGACCGCGCAGCCGGGGGTCCCCAAAAAGTATTGAGCGAAGCGAAAACTTTTTGGGGCAAAAGCCGGGGGTCCCCAAAAAGTACCGGAGCGACAGCGAGGACAGGGCCCTGAAAAAGTATCGCAGCAAAGCGAGAACTTTTTTACGCGAATTCTGTTTAAGCACATAGCTTTAAACCGCACTACGTCTAGCTTTTCGGTAATTCACACGGTTTCTTTCAACACGGGGACGTGTGGTGAGTGTTCCTGGCGCAGGTTGTGCCCGGTGGGCAAAACCGTGACAAAACCCTTGTCCTGTCTAGATTTTCTCCCTGCGGATCCCAGGCCTTGTCCGTACTTATAGCGACGACACAACTGAAGCACGCTCGGAGCGAAATGCTGGTTTCAGCCAGACATCATCACGGTTTTATCGAATTCCTTAAACAGAATTCGCGTTTTTTGGGAAAAGAACACTTTGTGGGGCAAAGCGAAGCGAAAACTTTTTGGGGTTGAATTTGCACAAGGTCGCCGAACTGGGGACGGCGTGCTCGGATCTGGAAAACCTTGGGGGCCTTGCGCTTTTTGCCTTTCCACGGTCCTTCATGAAGCATCCACTTGTGGAGGGTTTCCCTGGAGATTTTGATGTGGTGGAGTTCGGCGAGTTTCTCGCGCGCCAAGGTGGGGCCGAAGTCGCTATACCGATCGCGGATGAGTTGGACACCCCGTTGGCGGATCGAAGACGTGGATGACGTCGGCGGCCTGGATCGTCGAGAGCCGGTGGGCGACCGCCAGGGTCGTCCGGCCGCTGACCAGCTCGTCGAGTGCGGCCTGGATCCGACGCTCGGACGCGGTGTCGAGCGCCGACGTCGCCTCGTCGAGTACCAGCACCTTGGGCTCGTGCAGCAGGACCCGGGCGATGGCGATGCGCTGGCGC
>JBCCEG010000441.1:0-1617 GCA_039030455.1 Myxococcota bacterium
CATGCTTTGCCCGATGGAATCGGGCGCGTGCTACAGATTGTAACAAGTGGTTCTTTGACATGCGTTTTGCGTCAGGCGGGCGGCGGCGGCATCGCTGCATGTCGAGGAGATACAAGCCGACTAAATCTTCAAGAACTGTCTGTCAAGAGGTTCACGAAAATCGCCGTGGCCGGTCGGAGTCTTTGCGGCGTTGAGTCGCTAGATGGCGCGATTTTTTGTCAAGGTGATTTTTCGGTAGATGATAGCCCTGACATACCCGCGGGAAATGGATATATGGATATCGCTAGTAGTGGGGCACATTTGTGCGCTGTCGATGCGGCGAACCGACTGGCGTGTTGGAATTCGTATTGCTTCCCTTGGTGGAGTGGGTTGTGTATGGAAGATTTAGGAGATTTAGGGGCGTTGCGTGTCAGTGCCGTGGCGGGGGGAACGTACAACATGTGTTACCTCGAAACAGACGGATCCGTCGGTTGCCTTGGGGAAGACAGCAGCAAGGTCATCAGCGCGGCCCCCGCCGGTTGGTATAGGAAGCTTTCCGTTGGGCCTTCTTCCGCTTGCGGCATCTTGCGGGAGCCGTGGACGTCACCCCAAGGGTCTCTGGGGGTTGGTGATCTTGTGTGCTGGGGTGCTAACAGCACGACGGTGAATGATACCGATGAGTCTGTGTTGGATGTAAGCGGCCTTTCAGGCGGACCCTACGACGATGTCGTGGTGGCAAACACGTTTGGTTGCGCGCGTAAAGAATCTGGCGGGCAGACTCAATGGGAGTGTTGGGGAAATCCAGATGATTTGGCTAGTGCGCTGTTGTCCGACGACGCCGGTGTTACCCACGCGGCTCCTTTTTCCAGTGACGCGGGTTGCATAACAAAAATGAATGGGGTGGTGTTGTGCATGGGCGAGGACTACTCCAGTAGTCTTCCCAAAGGTTTTGTGTTAGGGGGTTCGTCGCTTGTGCGGCGTATTGTCATGGTGCCATGGACAACATTTTTGTTAGGACCGGATGGTGGCATGGCGGCGATTGGGGCTCCCATGAAAGGGGGTGAAGCGATGCCTACAACGGGTGTGTTGGATGTTGACGGACGCGTTCACGGACGTTCCAGTGAGGGTGTGTTAGGTGGTTTTTGCAGTGTAATATCGCAGTCGCCCGGCGTAGCGGGGCAGCTAAACTGCTGGGGCGACGATAATAATTACGCAGCCATTCTAGGCGACAACGTCCCCACCGAAACCGACTTTGTTCAAGTTGTTGTTGGCGCGGACTTTCACGGGCACTCGCTTCCCTTTGCCTGCGCTTTGCGAGATGGAGACGAACAAAGCGGATACAAAGTCACGTGTTGGGGGGAAAACCTTGCTTCGGTTACAGCAGCGCCGGATTCAGAAGAAAGAGGTTATGTCCGACTCGTTGCAAGCGAGAAAAAAGGGGTCTGTGCTCGCAAAGTCGACGGAAACATGCTTTGCTGGGGTGACAGTGTCGGTGGCCATCTATCAGTTCCCGCGTTGCTCAACGCGGGTGACAGGTTTACCAATCAGATGAGCGGCGCCCTGTCCTTTTTCTGCTTTATTGCCAACGACACGGGTGAACTTTCAAGCACGAAAGGCGGGTATATTGTTTGCTCCGGG
>JBCCEG010000442.1:0-1615 GCA_039030455.1 Myxococcota bacterium
GCGCCCCCTCGCCCGTCACGCCCTGCCTTTGACCCTGGGAGCAAACCCCCGCGGGGGAGAAAGCCGCTTGCGGTCGGGGGATAAACGTATGACCACAGGGTCGTAAATCCTCAAGCTGTTGCCGCAGCATGCGTGCCAACTCCGTGATTCGCAATTTCAGATCCTGTGAACGTGTCATGGTTTCTCCTTGTTTAATTATGAATTATGGGCTCCTAAACATCATGAAGAAAACGCTTTATGATTCATCTTGAGCGTGAATCACATCCCACCCAAATTCAAGAGAATGCTGACTGAGATGATCGGATGAAGAGCTTGGACAAAGCCCATGAATCCGTTTCTGTCTTCATCTCCTCCATCCGACAATCCGTTAAATCCTGTGATCCGTGGTACTAGTTGCGACCAAACACCTCGGAAAGAGAGGAGGCCACCGCCGCCTTGCGTACCCACTGCTCCAGCATCGAAAGGTCGGTACATGTCCGGATCAGGGTTTTCTGGGCCGGGCTGAGTCTCCACCCGCGTGCGTTGAACATGGTCAGCAACGCACGCGCTTCCCCTCGCGCTTCCCCTCGCGCTTCCCCTTGCGATTTGAGTTGTTCCGCCATGGTCATTATCACTTGTTTTCCTCTTTCGCCTACGATCTCTTCCATACGGCTCATCAGCTGCTCGTAGCCAGGCCCCTTGGGCGTGTCCATATAATAACGCATCAGGCTTGCAAAAACATCCCGCCCGTTCGCGTTGCTGCATAATTGCTCCAGCACGGGCCGCCATGAAGCAAGCTGTTCATAAAGCTCCCGCCCCGCGTACCCGTGCCGCAGGAACCACAGGCCCAACTTTGCCGCGGGCTCCATCTCGCGCACACGCAGCGCTGCATCGCTCACCTTGCCAAGGTCCTCCATCACCGGCGTAAAGTCGGGAATGACGCTTTTATACTTCTCCACGGCCCGAGGATGAAATAGAGAGGAGAAGTTCAGCGGCCCTGCGTAAGTCCATTTCCCGTTGTACACCACAACCGGAATGATCACCGGCAAATACCTCGCCTCGGGGTGCTCGGAGCAAAATTTGATCCACCCGTGTGCTAGGTAATACAACAACCGCGCTTGCCAAAACCGCGCAAGGCGCGAGTAGTGTTCCAGCAGCACACAGATCAACGCTTCCTGATCGGGCATGCCTTTCATTTTGGCCGAGAAAAATAGGTCGGCCGGATTCGCTTGTAGATCTTGCGAGACAAACTCGGAGCTCGCTTGCTTTAAAGTAGTCAAATCCAGCAGCTCCAACATCCCTGGAGGAAGCACGGCCGCCAGTTCCCCGGCGGCGTTTTCGGGATCGGAAAACACTCTCTTGAACAATCGGTCGTGTCGGCTGGGAGTGACGGATTGGCGACGCTTGCTCATGAGGGCCTTTTACACGACCACAGCGCGCGGGGCAACCGGGCTATCGCCCCCTCGGAAAATGCCGTCGAGTTGACGTGCCCCCCTAAAACCGCAACAGATGCCCTTGTGCTATATCGCCGCCGCGGGGGTCCACCGCGTCTCGTAGACCGTCACCGACGAAGTTGAACCCTAAAACGGCCGCGGCAATACATGTCCCGGCGCAAAGCGCTATATGAGGCGCGGTA
>JBCCEG010000443.1:0-1612 GCA_039030455.1 Myxococcota bacterium
ATTAAGACAACCCTGTCGCACACGCTCTTGGCGGGGAGATCCGCTAACACCCGTTGGACGGCACGTTGCTGGGTTTCGGACCGCGACGCCTCGGCCGTGATGCAGTCTTGCAATCCTTGAACGTCTAGCCGTGGAAACGTGCCCGGCGTCACGGCGTATTCTCCTGGCACACCTGGCAGTAACCCTCCGCCAAAACCCGTTGCGCCAGCTCTCCACCGCCGGATTGGACAACACGCCCGCCGGCCAACACGTGAACGCGATCGGGCTGAATCAGATCGAGCAACCGATGGTAATGGGTCACGACAAGCAAACTCCGCGTGGGAGACCGGAGGCGATTAATGCCGTCGGCCAGCGCGTTCAACGCGTCGATGTCCAAGCCGGAATCGGGCTCGTCCAACACAGCGAGCTTGGGTTGCAGGAGCGAGAGTTGCAACATCTCGCCGCGCTTTTTCTCGCCACCGGAAAACCCATCGTTCAGAGGCCGCTGCAGCAAGTCTAGCGACATCCCCAACCGACTCATGTGTTCGCGAGCCATCGTCAGAAACTCCGCCGCATCCAACACGGGCTCTCCCCGTGCTTGCCGGACGGCATTCACCGCCTCTTTAAGAAACGTGGCACAGGCCACGCCCGGCACCTCCACTGGGTGCTGAAACGCCAAAAAAATTCCTTGCCGCGCCCTCTGCTCGGGCGGCAAATCCAGCAAACTCCCCCCCTCGTACACAATGTCGCCTTGCGTGACGCCGTAGCCCGGCCAACCGGCAATCACGCTTGCCAGGGTGCTTTTGCCTGCTCCGTTGGGCCCCATGACCACATGCACCTGCCCCGCGGGAAGATGGAAATCCACTCCTCGCAAAATCAGCTTGCCCTCTCGCTCAACATGCAGGTTCGTGATCCTAAGCACACTGCCTCCTCTTCATTGCTTCTTCAAATTCCTAATCCGCGGTACTAGAGTAGCAGGTTCGGCTTGGCAAAGCGCCCGTTTTCCACGAATTTCACATCTTCCTTGTCGAATACTCGCGGGAGTTTGTCGTCCATTGTCGTTAGACAAACAATGGAAATTCTTAACCGGCGAATCCATCGGCAAGGCCAAAAACAAAGCGCGCCGAACAGCGGGGATGTCAACGCAAAGTAGAAACTTCCCTTTTTGAGGGGAGTGGGGGGTTGTTTGACGGGGTGTTTAGGATTCAGCCGGAGCTGTTTTTAGCGCTGGGGGAAGCTTAACAGGCTGGTTGTGGGTTGTTGCATGGGCGCATGGGTCAAAGGTGGGGTCGGGGCCGTGTGTGTGACAGGGTCGGGCAGGCAAGGTTAGGCGGTGGTGGCGGCAGCCCCCGTGTCTTGATGGGTAGACACCTCAGCGCGGCGGATTAGCAGCCGGTGGCGGCGGCGTCTCTCCATGCTCCCAGCAGGTGTAGGGCAAACGCCTGCCTTTGTGGAGCAAGAGGACCTCTCCGGCGAGGGTCTTGCACACCGTGACGGCGGCTCCGCGCAGCGCATAGCCCGGGCTTTTTAGCTGAATCTGATAAAGACGATTGTCGCATTGACAGGTGAGGTTTTTGGAGAGTTTCCGTGTTTTTTGGATGGACAAGATCTCGGTTTTTTCCTCGGGAGTGTG
>JBCCEG010000444.1:0-1609 GCA_039030455.1 Myxococcota bacterium
CCTTGTGCGGCGGCTGGGTTTGCGTGTCGTTCCCCAGCTCTGCTGATGGTTGGTGAAGAATACACTGTATTTCTTTTCCGTCCACTTCGCGGATTTGTTGGGGTGTCTCCTACGTGCCCAGCGCCAAAGCGACCATCTGATCGCATGGTCCGGCTTGTCGAGGATCTGTCGCGAATTATCCGAGCGAAAGGCTTCTCCCCATCCTCTGATCACTGGTGTGAGTATGCGAATCACCTCCTCCAGCGTAGAGGCCCTCTTTTCCTTGAGGATCATGGCTACCTTTCTCTTGAGATTCTTCTGATTGATTTTCGTTGGGTGGACCAATAGTTTCCCGCGGGGGGTCTTCTTGAACTGTCTCCCTAAGAACTCAAATCCCTGTTGGGTCGTGGTGATGCGCGTCTTGTCCCGCGACGGATGCAACCCCCTCTCCTTGAGGAATTGGCACACAACGGGGACAACCTCATCTTGGAGCACGGACTTCGATTTGCCGGTGATGATCAGGTCGTCCGCGAAGCGTACCCTGTGAATTTTCTGGTGGTTCTTTCTGGGGAGTTTTGGAAAGCGTGCGTCGAGCGTGCTTTCCAGCCCGTCCAGAACCCAGTTTGTCACCACGGGGGAGATACATCCCCCTTGTGGTACGCCCGTTTGCGTTGGGTGCCAACTTGTGCGTTCTAGGTACCCTGCCTTCAGCCATTGTTTGAGGAGCTTGCGGGGCAGCGGAACATGCCGCGAGACCCATGCATGGCTGATCCGATCAAAACATTTGGCGATGTCGGCCTTGAGGATATCCTCCGCGCAATCTTTGCGGGCGATGTTCATTTGGCACTTTCTCACCGCGTCCTGAACACGGCGCATTCGACGGAATCCGTACGAATTTGGGTCTGCTCGGGTTTCCGCCGCGGGGTCCGGTGCCATCGCGTACAGCGCTTGCATCGCCCTGTCAATCATGCGGGGGATTCCTAAAGGGCGTCTGCCTTGACCCGATGCCTTGGGGATGTACACCCGCTTCAACGGTTTGGCGCGATACCCTTTGGGGGCCAACCTCACTGCTGCTTTCATCTTGTCTTGGGGGGTAGACCACGGTTCCTTGTCTACCCCCGCGGTGCGCCTGCCTCTTTTCTCGGTCACATGGCGTACGGCAAGGAGCCGCGCGCTGTAGGACCGGACCAGCAGACGTTGGAGGTTACGCACCTCTCGCCAACGTCTCGCCATGACGGCCTTCGCGATCCGGATTTGGAGCTCTCTACCATTTTGTTTCCCTTTCGCCCCGTCGATCTCTCGCCAAGCGATTGGATCCATCTTGCCCTGGAGCGCGTTGCTTGTGTTATACGCAAGTCCCCTACCGTCTACTCCAGCGTGAGAGAGTCTCCACTCTTTCCCGCGATTGCACACCACTTGGAAGTCTGCTCGTTTTCACGTGGGATGATGTTGTCGCGAGACTCAACCCCTATCACCGCCCTTACAGCGGCGCCTTCGCTTTTTCCAACTTCCTTTACCCGCTTGAGTTTCCCCAAACGGGCTTACCCTGTTGCGCCCACACAACAACTGGATGGGTTAGGTCGCTCGCATACGCCGGAGGGACCGCATCTGCGTTAGGGGATTCTCACGC
>JBCCEG010000445.1:0-1604 GCA_039030455.1 Myxococcota bacterium
GGCAGCCAATAGTTTGCGAGCATACAGAGTTCTTTTTTATTTGTTTGCTTGGTGGGGAGAGGGGGAAAGGAGGGCTGCGACGTCAATTGCTGGCGCTGTATATAGAGTATTAAGACGATTTTACATATGGCTAAATACCACCAGCGCACTCTGTTGGATTGTACATAAGCATCGACAGTAATCAAACCACGCCCAGTGCCGGATTTAGGGTGCCGGGGTCGGGCAAGACCGTGCTCGCGCAAGAGTATGCGTACACCTGGAGCCACGTTTACAAGACCGTGCTGTGGCTAAACGCCGAAAGCAAAGACACCTTGCACGCGGATCTGCGCGACGTTGCGCAAAGAATGGGGCTTAAGCCGGTGCAACAAAGCCAAACCACAACGCGGCCTCCAAAAATGGAGTTCCTGCTCAAAGCATTCAAGGGGCTTGATGGGGGAATCGGATATACCCCCTCTTACCAGGAAACAACCACGGCGCGATACGACCCTCCTTCCGACGACCTGGTTATGGCGTACGTGCACGAAAAGTTGCGTAAAAACCCGGGCTGGCTGCTGATTTTGGACAACGCCGACGACCCCAAACCGATCGGAGACCTGCGCGAGAAGATCTATCCCGGCACCGGCGGTCACGTGCTGATCACATCGCGCAACCCGCGCTGGACCGGCATTGCCAACGCCGCCGTCGCCCTGCCCGACACGCTGGACCAAGAGCAAACCGTCGCATTCCTCAAGCGGCTCTGCTACGGCGACGACAAAGTGATCGACGCGCAAGAGCAGCAAGCCATGACATCCCTGGCCAACGAGGTGTTGGGCGGCTTGATTCTCGCGCTGAACCAAGTCGCCACCTATGTGCGCGATACACCCCTAATGAGCTTTGCCAAGCTGCGCCAAGAAGGGATTTGGCGAGAGCTACGCACCACGAAAAGCGAAGAATACAACCGCAAACTCGCGGTTGCTGCCGTCTTCCGGCTCATCATGGACAAGGTTGGGGAACGCAACCCCGACGCGATCAAGATCGCGCACATCATGGCGTACCTGGCTCCCACCGAAGTGCCGGCGGACCTGTTGTGGCCCAACTCCTCCAAGGCGCTGCACACACTGGAAAAGCTGGGCGTGATTCGCAGAGGCGCCACGGCAAATGCGTTTACCATGCACCGCTTGCAGCAAGAAGCGATTCGCGGCGACTTGGCCGGAACCTACAAGGGGCTACTAGACAAATGGATTCGGAAAAGGGATCAAGAGCAGACAACCCTGCGACAAGCCTTTGAGTTGCTCGGCCAAAACTGGCAATACGACTACAACAAGCCAAGCACCTACGCGCAAGCGGGCCACCTGGCGCCGCACCTGCAAGCCCTGTGGCAGCATGTGCTGCGACAGCGGCACAACGACAAGTTAGCCGTCGCCATGCTGCCGATGGTGAACTCCTTGGGCGGTTATCTTCTCGAGATCTCCAGCGCGTTGGATGAAGCCATTACGTTGTTGGAGCAGGCCGTGAAGGTGGGAGTACAAAAACTAAAATCCGACTCAGTTGCTTTGGCTATCTTATACAATACTTTAGGAAATTCCTACAATAAAAAAAGCAAATATAAAAAAGCTATAAATTAC
>JBCCEG010000446.1:0-1596 GCA_039030455.1 Myxococcota bacterium
AGGGGAATGTGCAGCTGGTAGGAAATGCCCGCGAAGATGCGCCGCAGGGCGACAAAGTATTCGGGTAGGTCGTTTTGCGCCAAGGCGCGCGTGAGTTGCAGCACGTCGTTAACGGTCTTGCCCTGAGCCAAGTGGGTGTCTAGATCGATCACGGCGTCGATGCGGCCGGTGTTGGTGCTCACTTCGGTGTTGACACGATAGCCAAGCAGCTGGTGGATGAGATAAAAGACCGTTTGGTAGTAGCGCTCTAGGGGAATGTGCAGCTGGTAGGAAATGCCCGCGAAGATGCGCCGCAGGGCGACAAAGTATTCGGGTAGGTCGTTTTGCGCCAAGGCACGGGTGAGTTGCAGCACGTCGTTAACGGTCTTGCCCTGGGCCAGGTGGGTGTAGTCTTGCAGCAGGCTTTCGGTGAACGCCTCGCGCACCTCTTGGTTGGGGTAGTCCAGCGTGTAGGCGCGCGCGGCGCGATCGTACTCGCGCGGCGTGAGATACCCCGTTTGCACCATCAGCGGCAGTAGGCTTTCGTGCAGGTTTTCCAGCTTGTAGCTGACAAAGGCGGAGTCCGACAGCGTGGCGCCCGCCAAGTCGGCCGGTTGCACCTCGTCGTGCCGCTTGAGCAGGTTGGTCAACAAAGTGGGCGTGCCCGTGGCGTACCAATAGGATTCGAATTCTTGATGATCAAACAGCAGCAGGGTAGAAAAGGGGTTGTACACCCGTGTTCCCCGTCGAGAAAACCGGTAGCCGTCGTACCATTGGCGGATTTTAGCCAGGGTCTCTTGCCTGCTCAGGCCTTCTTGCCGCGCCAGTCGGTCGATGTAGGGGGCGAAGTTCCGTTCCAGTTCTTCTTGCGTGTAGCCCAACAGCGTGTCGTAACGGGTGTGCAAGGTGAGGTCGTTGGGGTTGCTCAATCCTGAAAACACCGAGACATGAGCGACCTTGCTCACGCCGGTGACCAGCAGAAAGCGCAAATTGCGCCCCTGGGCCTTGAGAATGCCGTAAAAGTCCTTGAGGATTTGCCGGTTGGCCTCGGCGATCTTCAGGTTGTCGCGCCACTCCTGCTCATCGCCGCCGCGCAGATGGTCCACCAGGGGTTTGTCATACTCGTCCACCAGCATGACCACTTGGCCTTCCTTTTGCGCCAGCTGCTCAAGGGTATCTTGCAACAGGCCTGCCGGGTGTTGTCGCGGGTCCGGGGCAAGCTTGTGGTCTTGGACCACTTTGCCGATTTGCTTGGCCAAGCTGTCTTTCAGCATTTGCGGGTTTTCGCTAATGACTTGGGAGAGGTCCAAATGAATGACGGGGTGTTTTTGCTCCCAATTCCACCGGCCTTCTTGATCAATCCACAAGCCGTCGAACAGCTCCTTTTTGCCTTGGAACAAGGCCGCCAGGGTAGAGAGCAGCAGCGATTTGCCAAAGCGGCGGGGGCGGGCCAAAAAGTACACAATGCCCTCGGTCACCTGTAAATTATGAATGATCGATTATGAATTCCTAGTCATCGCGAAGAAAGAATCTCATAATTCATCATTCATAATCCCTGTCATCTCCACTGTCCGACATCCGACAATCTAATCTGTCAAATCCTGTGATCTGCGGTAC
>JBCCEG010000447.1:0-1595 GCA_039030455.1 Myxococcota bacterium
GCAAAATCTACTTTTGCTGCGTAATTTCCACGGGGCCCAAGTCTGCAGCAAATTTTTGCAGTACTGTATATATTTGCAACAAACATGTGTTTTTTGGTGGATATAATGGTACCGGATGTGGAGTGTACAACCGTTCCCAAGGACAGGGACGTGGATATGGTGGGCATGGAAATAACTCCCGCGGCAGTGTTCGTGGTCGTGGAAATGGTCGCGGTCGTGGTTCAAGTTACCAGGGGCATAACTTGAACTATGCTGTTATGCCCAATCAACCACCACCTCCTCCTCCCCCTGATCACAATGAGATTCATGCTATTGGATCTTTTGATCATTTTGGAGGAGAGGAAGGGCACGGCCAGTGTGAGCCGTTACATTGGACGGACGACCAGTTTGGAGCGTTCGATGTAGCGCGAAGCGCGGTAGCGCAGATAGAGAATCTCCCCGTTGCGCGAATGCAACAGTCGCCAGAATAGCGACCAAAACACGCCCGCGTTCCTTGTCGGGCAAAAGATGATTCTGGTGCAGGAAAGACGAGATTCTAGCGGCCCGGTAACGTCCTCTCAACACATCGCGCGATTCGGCATGAGCGGCAATTTGATGAGCGGCACCGTGGCGGAAGGTTCCGGTTTTGCGCATCGCGCATTTAGGGGGACGACGGATGACTTGGGGAGAACGGCGGATGCGCCAAGCGGCAGGCCAAGGGGCAGACGAGCGGTCAGGACAGGCGGCAGGACAGGCGGCAGGCGAGAGCCAGGAGCGCCAAAGTCAAACGCGCCAGAGTCAGCAACACCATGCGCCACAGCACGCGAGGCCACCGCGATGGCGTGGCGGTCTTGTCTCTCTCGCGGTTGCCGCCGTCGTCGCCGTCGCATTGGCACTGCCTTTCCCGGCCCTCGCGCAAAACAACGCGACGTGGGAAGGGACCATTGACAACGACTATTACAACGGCGGCAACTGGAGCACCGGGACCACACCCGGCGGCGACACGGAGGGTGGACCTGGTTCGGACGACATAGCCACGTTCAACGACAGCGCCGCGCAGCGCAACATCAACATCACAGGCGTGGACAACCGGTACATTGGCGGGTGGACGATCCATGGCGGGAATTATGAAATCACAGTGGTTCCGACAACTGCCACTAGCAGCCTAGAATTTGAGGGCGCCGGCATTACCGTCCGTAGCGGCAGCGTGAAACTAATCAACAACGGCGCCACCAGATTTAATAAGCGAAGCACCGCAGGCGACGCCACAATCACCAACAACGACAGCATCAGATTTTATGACCAAAGTAGCGCAGGCAACGCCAAAATCACCAACAACGCCGACCGCTTTCTGAACGATGAAGTCTCATTTTTTAACCAAAGCACCGCAGGCAACGCCACAATCACGAACAACACCGGTAGCCAGGTCCTGTTCGTGGGCGATTCCAGTGCGGAGAACGCATCGATCAGCAACGCCGTAGGCGGCATAGTTCGATTTGGCTCAGGTACAGCGCTCACTAGTGGCCGAGCTACCGCGGGCAACGCCAAAATCACCAACAATGGTCTCCTGCTATTCAGGGCTCTGGGCAGCGGCGGGCAGGCGCGGATCACAAACA
>JBCCEG010000448.1:0-1594 GCA_039030455.1 Myxococcota bacterium
CTCCTCGAGGCAATCGTTCATTCTACCAAATACAAAAGTACCTATTATAAGCAAGGAAATTGAAAAACCAAGTAAGATAAAAATAAAAACAATTCCGTGCAGGAAAACTTTCTCACTCAGGCCCACAGTAGAGTTGCCCCCCAAATGAGTTGCGAATGCCGTCGCCACCAACGCCATAAACCCAACCTTCCGATCGCCAATGGCAAAATCCTTAAAGCTGTTCGTCTTCCATCCTGAATAAACACCAATCACAAGCATTGCGACGAGATAAAGACCGACGATCCCCAGGTCGAGTTGAGACATATTCACGATTTAAGTCCTCCCAATCCAAACGAACATACAGTTTTATAGCACAACGGAAAACCTTTGCACTATATTCCCGTATGCCGAAAGATCCTTTTACCGCGCCGCTTGTTGGCGAGGCCGACGCGGCCAAAACCCTGCTTAATATACCTTAATATTCCGTCTTGGCAACACTTTTTTCTCCCACGACGGTCGGAGGAAGAACGAGAGGACCGAAGCGAAAAGTTCAAACGCCCGAATTATCTGCCCGAAACCCGCCTTTTTCCCCCGAATGTCGGTTATTGCCTCTTCCCCGAAAATACGGAGGTTTTTTCACCGAGAAAAAGGCGGGGCACATCTAAAACCTCCCCGCGCCAACACATTAGTTTGACGGCGGCTCGCCCGCCACGCGACGGGCGAACAACACGTAACCGCCCCGCTGCAAGCGATGCAACCTTACCTGCATGTGGCAGCACCCCGAGGACATGGGAGTGCCGTCAAGCACTCGCAACGCCCGCAACAACCGCCCTATCCCGCTCGGCCCTTCTTCCAACTCAAGCAGCGCTCGTACCTGTTTGGGAAACAAGACACAAACCGGAAAGCGCAGCAAAACCTCGTCCACGCGTAGGTACAGCGACAGACACGCGGCCGCCTCCCGCCTGGTTCGTTGGGAAAGCTCCTCTGAACAGTTCGATCTCTTTAGGTTGACGGTTGTACCGTGACGCATCGCGGCGATCGCTTGCTCCAAGTCGATAGCGAGGGGGCGGGAACAGCCGGGGAACACGGTGAAGCGATTCCCTCTTTCTTCCGCTCGCCTTTCACATTACCACTCGGCACGAAAGAAGCAACAGCGACCACACCCGTTATCCAAGGTAAAACACGACAAGCGGCTCCGCCTTTCCCACAACACGACACATTGAGGAAGAAACTCGACTTACTCTAGACCCAGAGCCGATCCAATCGCCTTGCACGGCTACCGGGAAACGCGAGAACTCTTACTCCTGGGACTTAGACGGTTGCTCCGCTTCATTCGACGCGCCCGACTCTTGGCCTTCTTGGGCACTTTCGCCCTGCCCTTGCTGCTGTTGCACCTGCGTAGGCACCGGTCGGCGCGGCTTATTTTCCTCGGGAAAATAGTGGTTGTAAACGGTGAAGAACCCAAGCAGCGCGAAAATCGTGATGAAGCTCCACAACATCAACTTTTCGTAGTTGGGCTCCGGCGTTTCCCTACTCATATCATCCATCATCCACCTCCTAAATAAACGGAGATCAAACTTACGATCCAAGAACGAGATGTGCAAGGGGGGGGCGA
>JBCCEG010000449.1:0-1593 GCA_039030455.1 Myxococcota bacterium
TCTTGCGGCGTCACCGTTCGCCCGCAGGCGAGCCGCAACGCTTGCGCCACCGACGTGATGTGTTCCAATTGATCCGTTTCCACCTCACCCATCTGCAAATGCTCGGCCACCAGCCGTGCGATGCTTGCGCGGCGGAAGGGAATCTGGAATGGTGTTTGCTGCTCCTGATCCGAAGTCGCAAGTCCTTGCGCCCGCAACTGGGCAACCAGGTGAGACAGCAAATGCTCGGTGAGATGCATCAAATCCTCGTGCGTGGCGTAGGCTTGGTAAAACTCCACGCTGGTGAACTCAGGGTTATGCCGTGTGCTTACCCCCTCGTTGCGAAACAACCGGCCCACCTCATACACCCGATGCATGCCGCCCACCACCAGGCGTTTCAGATGCAACTCGGTGGCGATGCGCAGCACAAAGTCCTGGTCCAGGGCATTGTGGTGCGTGCGGAACGGGCGCGCCTCGGCGCCGCCGGCTTCCCCCACCAGCACGGGAGTTTCCACCTCGACAAAGCCGCGATCGTCCAAAAAGCGCCGCAGCTTTTGCACCACCAAGCACCGCGCCAAGGCAATACGCCTCGCATCGGGGTTCACGATCAAATCCACGTAGCGTTGCCGATAGCGCTGCTGCACGTCGGTCAGGCCGTGCCACTTATCCGGTAGCCCTTGCAGGGCTTTTGTGAGCATGACCACGGAAACGGCGGCCAGGGTGAATTCCCCTGTCTTGGTCTTCATCAACGTGCCCCGCACACCTACGATGTCCCCCCGGTCGAACAAGCGAAGCCTCTCGTAAGACTCTTCCCCCAAATCATCGCGCCGCAGGTAGACTTGCAGCTGCGTATCGCCTTCTTGCAAACGCCAAAAGCTTGCCTTGCCCATGCGCCGCAGCGCGACCAGCCGGCCGGCCACGGCAAATGTCTCCCCCAATGCGCGCAAGGAGTCGGGATCGTGATCGCCGTAACGGGCGCGGAGCTCGGTCAGCGTCTCGCTGGGCTTGAACGTATTGCAATACGGGTTCACACCGATTTGGCGGAGGCTGTCGGCTTTTTGCAAACGCTCGGCGCGAAGCTGCGCGGCCGCGCCTCGGTCTTGCCCCACAACGATTTCTTTTGCATCCGACTTTCCCTGCGATTCCGTCTTCCCTCTTTCCATTTACAAGTCTCCTTCGCCTGCTAAACACATCAACAATAACGCTCCTTGCCGCGCCGTGTTTCGGCCGTTTACGTATTCTACATGCCTTACAATCGCCCGCCACGGCGCTTTACCACGGGGGTTTGGCTGGATCCGGGGCGCGGCGGCGTGCCATACTAAGAGGCATGAGCAGTGCCCAACGACATCAAAAGGGAACAGCCACCCGCATCGTCAACCCCCAAGGTCCCGTGCCGCGCGGCATCTCGGACTTTACCGAGTTGGTGGAGGGCGGTTTTGCCTTTGTCGACAAGACGCTTTTCATCAAGGAAATGCTGGACTCCGGCGACAAGGTTACCCTGCTCTCGCGGCCGCGCCGGTTCGGCAAGACGATCAATCTGAACATGCTGCGCTGCTTTTTGCACTGGCCGCCCGACCATCAACCGGATCTCTTTGACGGCTTGGCGATCAGTCA
>JBCCEG010000450.1:0-1590 GCA_039030455.1 Myxococcota bacterium
GCCATGTAACAGGAGGAATTATGAATTATTAATTATGAATTATGAGTGCTTAACCATGACGACAAAAGAAACTCATAATTCATAATTCATAATTCATAATTAAGAAATGGAGCGTTTTTTCAACACCGCCGGGCCGATGAATCCAGCCAAGCACTACGCGCTAGATCCACTTTCTCGCTGGGATCTGGCCGAGGTGCTGGAGCATATAGAGCAAGAAAAATACTTCTTGCTGCACGCCCCCCGCCAAACGGGCAAGACCACGTGTCTGAAAGCTCTGCGAGACCACCTCAACCAGGCGGGCGGCTATCGCTGTGTGTACGTCAATGTAGAGACGGGGCAGGCTGCTCGCAACGACATTGAGGCGGCCATGGCCGCCGTTTTTAGAGAACTGGCGCTCGAGGCGCAAGATCAGTTGCAAGACCACTGGCCCGAAGACCACTGGCGAGTCATCCTACAGCAAGACAAAGCCTTGAGCGCGTTGGGATCCTTGTTGCGAGGATGGTGTTTGCACAACCCCAAACCGCTGGTGCTGTTGATTGATGAAATTGATTCCCTGGTGGGGCTGTCTCTTATTTCCGTGCTGCGTCAGTTGCGCCTGGGTTACCCCAAGCGTCCCGATCGTTTTCCCAGCAGCATCGTGCTGTGCGGCTTGCGCCATTTGCGCGACTACCGCATGGAGTTGGGCGAGGAGGGGGAGTATTTGGTAAAAGGGGGGAGCCCTTTTAACATTCACTCCGACTCGCTGCGCTTGGGCGACTTTTCGCAAGAGGATGTCAAGATTCTGTACGCGCAGCACACGCAAGAGACGGGTCAACAATTCGCCGACGGCGTGTGCGACCGCGTGTTCGAGCTCACGCAAGGGCAGCCATGGTTGGTGAACGCGCTGGCCTACGACGTGTGTTTCCGCGACAAGGCGAGTCGGGATCGTTCCAAGACGATCGCGGTGCCGGATATCGACGCGGCCAAGGAAAAGCTCATCCAACGGCGCGAGACCCACCTAGACCAGCTCATGGCCAAGCTCAAGCAAGACCGGGTGCATCGCGTGATTGCACCCATGCTGCGCGGGGACGACGCTGTCATCCACCCCCGCGACGTGGAGTACGTGATGGACTTGGGGCTGCTCAAACGCGCGCCCAACGGCGAGCTGTCGTTTGGCAACCCTATTTACCGTGAGATCATCCCGCGCGAGCTGTCCGCCGGTTTTCAAATCAGCGTCACCCCCCGCCGCCCCGCCTACGTGGACCAAGACGGCCGTTTGCGCATTGAATGGTTGATGACCGAGTTCCAACAGTTCTTCCGCGAAAATTCCGATAGCTGGCTGGACCAATTTCACTATAAGGAAGCCGGTCCTCACCTGATTCTGCAGGCGTTTTTGCAGCGCGTGGTTAACGGCGGCGGCACGATCCACCGCGAGTATGCGTTGGGTCGGGGCCGAACGGATTTGGTTGTGAGGTGGCCGCTTTCTCCCGCGAACCAACAACCAGCCGCTTTTAGAGAAGCGATTCATCGCGTCGGTACAACGCATGACAAGAAGCAAAAAAAAGTCCTAGAAATCAAAAAAGTCCACCCCAAACGCACGGTCGCGAGCAC
>JBCCEG010000451.1:0-1588 GCA_039030455.1 Myxococcota bacterium
CTCCTCGGAGCGAGAAGAGGCGGGGGCCGTGCCTTCGTGAATCCGCGTCTTGTCACGGCCGGGGTCGTTCCCCGCGCCGTTGTCGCGATCCAACGGCAAGAAAAGGGCGACGCTGAGCACCACCGCCAGGGCGATGCCGCCCAGCAGGGTCAACAAGACCGTCGCGGCGAATCGTGTTTCGGTCATTCCCGGCGCCCTCCTTTGGGTCTCGCGCTCATGGATTTAGGAAGGGGAGGAGGAGGGAAAAAACGGCACGGGGGAGCTCGTCCGTGTCCTTTGCCTCCATGATACCACGACCGTGGAAAAGGCAAGGGGTGTTTGCTTCGCTTACTCCCTACTGGAATTGAACGCGAGATCTCCACACTGTTTTGCCTCCGCTTTGGAAGCGGTAGAAGTGACGGCAATCCGAGACAATTCGGTTCCCCAAGAAGTCGGCTTCATCGGAAGCCAAACAGCGCCCAAGCTTCCAATCGTCGCCGACTCGGATTCTCTTACCGTCCTCGCCGATTGCGATGCAAAACCCGTTGCCCGTAGCCAAATCCGCCAGTGATTCCGTTTTTGTGAAAGCGATTCCGCAGTGCCATCGCTTGCCGTCGTCAGAGGCGCACAGACGCCCGCAAGAACCGGAGGTGGGGGAGAGCAGGGCGAGAAAAGTCTTGCGGTTTGGGTCCCAAACCAGGCGCCGGACTCGGAGAGTTGCGAGGATGTCCAAGGGGCCATCTATTTTGGCTTGGCGCCATGTGGTGCCATCCTCGCTAAACAGGATGGTTTTTTCGTCCCCGGCGGCGATGACACAGTCGTGGTTACCGGCGACACACCGCAAGTGAACTTGGGTAGGGACGTCATGGGCAACCAGCGGGCATGCGGCATTCTTATCCCTACCGAACCGAACCCACGCTTGTAGCTCGTTGTTGTTGGCGGATAAGATGGTGCCCCCATGGCCGACAATGATCCACGAATTCTTGAAGGAGACGCAGTCGTTCAAGGCTTGGGAGCAAATGGCCGGTAGTAAATGCCAGAGAGAGTACGCGGAGGAGCAGCAAACGGTTCCGCTGTCACCGACGGCGAGCCAGTTCTTGGCAAAGTGACTGTAGGCAATGGCGTTTAGGGTTTGGCTCGTGGGGCTATGGGTCGGTTTCCAGCGGTTTTTGCCGTCGTAGAGTGTGCTGTCGCTTTTGCAAATACCATTTCCGACGGCGGTATGGCATTCACCTCGATCGTCGCGTCCCAAGCATAGGGCGTTGATGTTGTTGGGGAGTGAAAAACGCTCCCAGCAAGCCGG
This sequence comes from Myxococcota bacterium, assembly GCA_039030455.1. Lineage (GTDB taxonomy): Bacteria > Myxococcota > UBA727 > UBA727 > JABDBI01 > JBCCEG01. The sequence goes on from JBCCEG010000451.1 coordinate 1,283, forward strand.
GCTGACCAGTGTTTTGGCTTGAAAGTAGAGTTGATTGTGCCGGATGCGCTTCAGGATTCTCGCGGTTTCGGTTGCTTGCTTGGTCAATTTCTCGTTTTGCTCGCGTGCTTGCGCGAGTTTTTCCTCCAAATCTTGGAGCTTCTCTTGGTGTCTTCGTTGCTTTGTTTGGAGTTTTTTATCGTCCTCGACGGCCTTGTCGAGTCCTTGTCGCAGGACCTTGAGTGTTTCGTTGGGCACGCCTCGGGCGAGGGGTTTGCTCTGGTTGGGTTCAAACGTGCCGATGTGGAGTCCGTACAGAATATTTCC
>JBCCEG010000452.1:0-1586 GCA_039030455.1 Myxococcota bacterium
AAAGGGGCGGGGTCGGGGGGGATAAAGAAAGCCTCCCCTCCCTGCTCGCCGGCGTAGCCGGCGCCAGCAAAGCTGGCGCCCTCCCCTCGCCCCCCTCCCCTCCCCGAAGGGGTCGGGGCGGGGGAGCGAGTGGACGGCGGCAAGCGCGGGTCTTTGTCCCCCGCGAACCCCGGCGACGCCGGCGACCCCGCCCCGGCCCACGCCCCGTGCTTTTGCTTGCGCCCCTTCGGGGCGCAAGCTAAAGCACCGGAGGGAGGGGAGGGGCGGGGAGGGGAGGGGAGGAAAGGCGCGGGGAGAGCTTGCGAGCGCGCACTGGTCGCTTTGCAACCGGGCTGCTGCGGCGCCCACCAAACAGATGACTGCCGTCAAGCGCCCATTAGCCCAAGCGCAGCTTGCTTGCGGAAAAGAAGAAGGGTCGCCAACCCGGGACTGTAGTTGAGTCTAGCAGACGGCGCCTTTAACAGCGATAGTCTCCGTGGTCTAGTGCAAGTTTATTACATCATTGAGGTAAATACAGACAAGGATAGCGAATACATAGGCTTGCAGGAAAGCCACCGCGAATTCTAAGACAGTGATGGCTAAAACGACAACAAAGGGGAATATAGAGGCAACTGCTAAAACACCCCCCGACCAAAGCATGGTCCATGCGAAACCGCTGAGGATTAATAATAGACAATGACCAGCCGTGATATTCGCGAAAAGTCTTACGCCTAATGAAATCGCTCTAAAGCCGTAAGAAACCAATTCGATCATCACGAGTAGGGGCGCTAACGCTAGGGGTGCTCCTGCGGGCAAGAAGAAAGAGAAAAAATGTATGCCATGCTTTTGAAATCCAACAATAGTGATACCCATAAATAAAGACAACGAAAGGCCGAAAGTCACAATCAAGTGGCTTGTCGACGCGAAACTATAAGGTATCAGACCGATGAGATTAAGTGCAAGAACAAATGTGAATGAAGTAAAAACGAGTGTAAAAAACTTGCGTCCTGCACTTCCGATCTGTTCTTCCACCAGATTCACTACAAATTCATAAAACATTTCAACAACCGATTGCCAGCGCGAAGGCACTAAAAAGCCACCCCGCCGCATCACCATCAGTATAAGTAAAACGAGCAGCCCAGTAGGCACGGCCATAAACAGAGACGAATTCGTCAATGAAAGATATACACTACCAATATTTATTGGAATTATAGAAATTATATTGAATTGTTCGAGTGGTGAATATATATTATACATGTTTGATTACTGGTTTTATTGCGCTCAATCTCACAAGTGGGCGACCGTAAGCTGAACAAAAGTGGCGCAGCCGCACTCGCGGTTTGTGCATACGAGCCCGCGCTGAGTTTGGGCGCTCCCTGGCGCTAGTCTGCTTGGTACAAGACGACGCGAGTGCCGTAAGAGTGCCACCCCGCCCTGCTCTGCTCGCGCCTGCAAGGCGGTCCACTTCTCCCCTTCTCCCCGCCCCGCCCACTCTCAGGCGTAGCCTGGCCCGACCCCAACCCCGGCCCACGACCCGTGCTTTTGCTTGCGCACCTTCGGTGCGCAAGCTAAAGCACCGGAGGGAGGGGAGGGCCAGGCTACGTGAG
>JBCCEG010000453.1:0-1580 GCA_039030455.1 Myxococcota bacterium
GTCGAAGATGAGAGAGTCCAATGACGTAGTACACTGGTGACTACTGTCTATAACGAACCCCTAGAACAATCACAACAGTTCGTGTTCCTTGTGTGCTTGCAAGCACGCTACGCCGTCCGCTTCTGGAAGAAGCAAACCCATTTACGCGCTGATGCTAAACGCCTCATATACTGTCCGCTAGCGCAACAGCTTGCAAGCTTATGGCGAGTCGATGTCCTGGCGCTTGCGCACCAGTCTCTTTGCTCTTGCTCTTGCCCGAAGGGCAAGAGTGAGAGGGAAAGAGTAAGAGAGAGAGGGCGCGCGCACAATAGTGTTTCAACTGGAATCATTGCTCGCGCAAGCGAACGAACGACCAGTTTTCCACCAGCACGGTGCCCTGAACTACCTTTCTGGAGGGTAGTGTAAAGCTAGTGACTACCTTATCTTCTGAGCGCAGGCTCTTACCACTGTTGTGTTACGGTGCGTATTGCGCGAGCAAGGGGCTAGCTACAAAGTATAGTGCGCGCCCGCTTCCTCTCCGCTCTTTATCCCCCCGCCCTCCCCTCCCGAAGGGGCGGGGTCGGGCCAGGCTACGCCTGAGAGTGGTCGGCGTAGCCTGGCCTGGTTTGGGTTTTGTAAGAAACAAAGGTAGGCTGCGACGGTCGGCAGCTGCAAATACGTTCGGCGCGAGCGTGCCCGAAGGTGCTGGGCGTGCCGGCTTCGCCGACCCCGTAAGAAAGGGAGTGGACCGCAGGGGAAAGGCTTCGCCGGCGCGCAGCACTCGGAAGCACACTCCTTCGGCGCGCGCCGCAAACCCGTACTCGCGTGCTTTACTAACGTCCGATTGCGGTGACTACTGTCGTATTAAGGCGAAGCGGGGTGGTAAACCCAACGCGCAAGCAGGCCGTGTATGCGTCGGTCTTTATCCCCCCCAAGGCACCGAGTACTTCCCGGCGTAGCCGGGTCATCTGACGTATATAGCACGGCAGTGCTCTGTTACGGTATACAACCCCGCTTCGGCGCTTGCAAGCTGCTTTTCGGCCATCACAACGATTCTATTATATGTCTTGTCTTGTTCTTACAAACCCAGCAGCACTCGAAGTGACGGCCGCGCCGCTAAGTGCTTTGTTTTTTTTTTATTTTTGCTTGTGCGCAAGCAAGAAACAAAAAAGCTGCGTTAGCAATAACAAACGCCGTTAGACTGCCGTTTGCGCGCACCCCTGTTTCTTCCAAAACCCAAAAGCAGTGTTGCAAGCCGCAAACCCGGACGATTGGGTTTTCCTAGCGCCATGCGCGCCCTATAAAGCTATCGCTGATTGGCGGTCTTAGCGCCGACCGCGCAGTGGTCTTTGACGTACTTGTTTTTTCAAAACGAGGTCGTTTCCCTCGCTCGCCCCGCCCGACCGGTACTACTCGCCCCTCGCCGGCATAGCCGGGGTCATCGATTTGTCGCGCAAGCGCTGGCGAGGGGACGCGGAGTGCCTAAGAAAAGAGACCGTCGCTCGGGAAACCGTGGTGCCGGCGAAGCCGGCACAACCCCGTTCGGGGATGTGTACGCGGAGCACACGCGCCAGCAATAACAATCAAATTTTTCTATACGA
>JBCCEG010000454.1:0-1576 GCA_039030455.1 Myxococcota bacterium
CCACCAAGCGTTCGACCGCCTCATCCGGCTCCTTGGGCACCTGCCCACCGAGCTGCTGGAAAGCATCCACCGACAAACTCACCCGGCGACTTGCCAGATAACCGGGCGTCTCGACATTTGAACCTGGCGGGGACAGCTGCGTTCGCAACATATCCCACATCCGAGTATACGGATCGAGACCCATTCCCTGGAGCGTCGGCAAACCCAGCAAAATTACCCCGTCCGACCCCGGCATGATCGCAAATGATATCGGAGGCAACGTCGCTGGTCCCCACGAGGTGTTAATGGACAGCTCCAACGGAATCGTACGTTCCGTGACTGTCACCCGTTGCCCCGACGCCGTCACGGCATGCCTAGCACCAAGTGTGAATGGGATGCGAAGCGGCACCCCCGGAAAAAGACGCTCCAGCATCTCCAAGATTGGGGCAGACATGCTCGTGAAATGCGCCCCCGAATCCAACACTGCTCTAACCGCAACAGCCCCAAGCTGCTTTCGGTTTGGCACGCTCACCTCCACCGGAAGGTGCTTGTCTGCGAATTCCACGGGCACTGCATCCGGCGACCACTGCGCCGCGATGCGCACTTGACGCCACGGCTGTGCCGGCTGCGCCGAAACCACTCCAACCGGTCCAAACGGAACCGCCGGCGGGTATGGCTCCCCGCCAGCGGACCCTGAAATCGACGAAACGGGCGTTACGCCTGGCACTACTGCCTGCGTCGCTATGGGCGCCGCCACCGGCGCTGGCTCCGGCGCCGGCGCAGTGCTCGTGACTGCAGGAGTCGAAACAACCTGCATCGCCCGTTGCGGAGCGGCAGCACCTGCGGTGGTGCTGGACCCAGTACCGGATCCTTGCTGGCGTCGCTGCCCTTGCTGCTGCTGCTGCTGTGACTGCGACCCTCCACCGCCAGATGCACCACCGGACCGCCGTTTGTCCTTTCGCCTTTTCCCCTTGTGCCGTCGCGCGTTGTTATGCTGCTCCGACTCCCCCCCAGAAGACGCCGGGCAATCACGCGCAATATGGCCTACTTGACCACAGCGGTCGCAAGTCTTATCGGCGTTGCGGCCGGCTGGTTTCGAACCATCACGACGCGAGGATTTTTGCGAAGGTGGCGGCTGATTAAATAACTCGATCTTCCGCCACTCCTTGGCCTCGGCCACCAAGGTGTCCATCACGAGGTACGGCTTATTCCTCCATTTCGGAGCATGCTGGAGCTTGACCAGCACGGCTTGCTTGAACCTATCAGGCGATAAACCATCTATGATGGCCGATGTGATGACTTCCGCGGGCCCCGACAGAAATCCAACACCTGACATGCGGTACACCCGCTCCACATTCGGGTTTTGGGCGAAGTATTTTTCGAGGTTCGATCGAATAGGCTCTACCCGCTCCAACATCGTCTTTCCTTTGGGGTCCATGGCCACCGCTTTTGCCACGGCCGCCGCTGCCACGGACAGTTCAACATCGGCGCCCTCCTCGTGCCCTGCATGCTTCTTGATGGCGTCTACGAGTTCACTCGGGGTAATAGTTTCAGCCCCAAGTTCGACCGTTGCGAAAACTCTTTGTACGTGCAACGG
>JBCCEG010000455.1:0-1574 GCA_039030455.1 Myxococcota bacterium
CAACTTTTCCGACGCCTCTTGAGTCTCGTCGTCATGCTTGCCGCCGGACTTCTCCTGAATGTCAATGACATGCCACCCCAGAAACTTGTGCAGCAGCGGCAAGAGGCTTTCCCACTGGCCGTTTTGAGGAATCAAGACGTCGCGCGTTGTCTGTTTTGCATCGCGGACGTACCGGCCACGTTCCCGTAACAAGCGGTTTATGTCTTTGCGACCTTTGTCCAGCTGCCCGGCCAGTCTTTCAAGCGCGACGGGATCCGCGCCCTGGTCCAGCAACCATCGTACCATTTCCGCGTGTCCGTACCGGTCGCCACACCAACGCAGAGCTGACGCGGCCCAATATAGCGCGGTGTGTCCCTCGTGATCCGGCTGATCCAAATCAACGTGTCCCTCGGTGACCAACCACTTCACGATTTCGAGGTTTCCGCTGCACGCGGCCGCGTGCAGCGGTGTACACCCGCTTTCGTCTCCCAGGTCCGTTTTCGCGCCTGCCTCCTCCACCAGCCATTTCGCGACTTGGAGATTCCCGCTAGTCGCCGCTTGGTGTAGCGCGGTCATGTTGCCCGCCGCCTGGTGGTTCACATCGACATATTCTTCTGAAGCCACCTGCTTAACCTCTTCTAGATCCCCGGCAGCGGCGGCCCAATGAAGCTTATCGGTCAAGCTGTCGGTGCCATTGTCCATGGCTCCGGCGGCGTTGGAAAAGGCGAGCAAAACCGTCGCCAATACGCATTTTTTAGCTGTTACAATCATCGTTGCCTCCAAGTTCATGCGGGTTCACGTTAGTCATAACATTGTCATGCCGAACACAACAATGAGGGGGATCGGTATTTTCGAGTGGCCGACGGACTTTCTATCTAAAGAATCCCGCAGGAGAGCGAACAGCAGCACTCGGATTCTGCTTCCTCGTCCCCGACGGCGTTCCAACCAAGATATTCGTACAGCAGCGGCAAGAAGGTTTCCCACCGGCTGTTTTGAAGAATCAAGACATCGCGCGCTGCCTGCTTTGCATCACGGACGTACTGGTCACGTTCCCGCGCATCGCGGACGTACCGGCCGTGTTTCCGTAGCAAGGGGTCTATGTCTTCGCGAATTTTATCCAGCTGCGAGGCTAACTTTCTAAGCGCCGCGGGATCCGCGCCCTGGTCGAGCAACCATCGTGCCACTTCCGGGTGTCCGCGCGCGTCGTCAGCCCAACACGGATCCGACGCGGCCCAATATAGCGCGGTGCGTCCCCCGTGATCCGGTTGATTCAAGTCGGCGTGTCCCTCGGTGATTAGCCACTCCACGATTTCGAGGTTTCCGCCAGCCGCAGCCGCGTGCAGCGGTGTACAACCGCTTCCGTCTCCCAGGTCCGTTCTCGCGCCCGCCTCTTCTTCCACCAGCCACTGTACAACCTCGATATGTCCGTTGAACGCTGCTTCGTACAACGCCGTGGTGCCGTCCGTGTGTTGGTGGTTCACATCGACATGTTCTTCTTGGACCAGCTGTTTGACTTCTTTCAGGTCTCCCGCGGCGGCTGCTTGATGAAGTTTGGGGAAGGCGATTCCTTGGATGAAGAACCCTAAATCTTTTCG
>JBCCEG010000456.1:0-1571 GCA_039030455.1 Myxococcota bacterium
CTCTTTATCCCCCCCGGCGAAGCCGGCGAGTGGTTCGGAGCGCAGCCCGGTCCGGTGGGGGGGGGGACAAAGAGCGGAGTCTCTCCGGCTCCGCCGGCAGCTTCGCGACCGAAGGCGGCAAGCGCTGGCGGACGGCCCCGCCCCCGCCCCTCCGGCCCACTTCGTGGACCCAGGAGTCGGGGAGGCGCGAGTGGTCGTCCGTTCCGCTTCCGCTCCGCGTACTGTTGCCTTTCGGTGACAGCACCGGAGCGGAAGTGAAGCGCACGCGCGGGTCGTGGTTCAGGGAAGGGCCGGCGTAGCCTGGCAAGCGCTGGGTGCTCCCGATTATACACTTGTGTACCTACTAACGTGCTCGTGAAACCGTACGGGATAGTGCCCTACCATACGGCTTACCAGCGCTGCCGTCGGCTTACACGTGCACTTCCCCCTCGGGGAAGAGTCGTGGACACGCATCACCGGCGGCCGCGTAGCGGGCTCGCGGCAACGCCTGCGTCGAAAGGCGCTACGGGACAAAAATGCCCGAATTTTGGCTCCGCCGGGCTAGGCTGCGCCCGGGTGACATTCTTACGCCCCCCGAACGCTGGGTGACTTACAACGACGGAGTCTTCGGGCGTTAGCACCATTTAGCTCCTTCCCCAACAAGGTACTACGAGCTCTCTGTTATGGACGGCTCAGAAGCTCGACTCTGTTCTGAAAGAACGGAGGGCGAGCGTGCATTACTACGGCCGTTCTCCGTATCCCTTATTGACCTCAAAGCAGCCACAGTCTGCTTTTGCATTGGGCACAGTAACGCTCTGACCCCCGATTGTGCACCGCGCTTGCTCTTCCGGGCTGGTGTTTGCTTTACCGCGCGCAAGCACTTGGTGTGCTACGCACCGCGACCGGGTCGCATAAGATTTTGGGTTGCCTTCTAGTACTCAAACGATCAGCCGGACCGTATAGGCGCTGCTCACAGTTGGTAGGTGGCACAGCCACACGGGACGCGCCGTCTTTTGGTATGGCCCTTTTAGATCAACTCACCTCTTCAACATAGTCAAAGAGTGTATGCTTGTTTGCGCTCGCCGACCCTCCGGTCCACTTCGTGGACCCGGAGTAGGCGAGCGCGCAGAATCTTCATTTCAAACGCAGACGAGGGTGCACCAAGAGTGCGCAGTCGATAGCGTTTGGGCGCGCCGCGCAACTTGTGGGACTGCTCACGCAAGTTGCGGCACAAACGCACCAAGCAGGTGACTACTTTGGGCGCGCGCTTGCTGGCTAGCAAGCAAAGGTACCAAGGGCGCTCCCGTAATTTTCTCGCATTGCATCCACGGAAAACGAGCAGCACGCTCTTACGCTGCCTTGGGCGCCCTTGGGCGTTCCAGAACGCATATACCGTCTGCCTCTCCCCTCCGCTCTCAGGCGTAGCCTTGTGTTCGAAGGGCGGGCAGGGCCCGACCCCTCCCCTCCCCTCCCCTCCCTCGCGTTTGCCGACGCGCTTGCCGACTGCTTGCCACCCGGTGTCGTCAACATTGTGCACGGTACCGGGCCGGCGGTTGGCGAGCAGTTGATCAACCACCCAGCCACCGAGGCGA
>JBCCEG010000457.1:0-1566 GCA_039030455.1 Myxococcota bacterium
ACAAGCTGGTCATGGGATTGGACATGGAAAGCCATCGCGACAACTCCTAAATAACAAAACGCAAACAGTCTGGGGCAGTGTAGGCGACCGCGCGGGAATGATCAACAGGAATTATGAATTATGGATTATTAATTATGAATGACAATTCATCATAATTCATAATTTATAATTCATAATTAGGAAAATACAAATGGAGGGTTCGTTTGTTATGTCCGTGGAGGAGGGTATGTGATGCGGAAAAAAAGTTTGTTGTATATGGTGTACGAGGCGGTTTGGAAAGGGGGAAGGTGGGTGCGGCACGGCAACGGGGGTTAGAGGAGGGTACAAGCACCCTTCAGGTCCGCGCGGTGAATCAGGCTGGGCGAGCTGGTCCTGTTACGCACACAACGATCTCTTACGGCGAGGAATCCGGATCGGGTGGAGTGTGAATCTTGCGTTCCGCCGACGGCGGCGCTCCCGTTTCGCTACGGTTGCTTGAGCCGCTCAATGTCCGCCACGGACAATCCCGTTGCCTTGGCGGTCGCCTTGGGATGCATGCCGGACTTGATCAGGTTGCTAACAAGCGCTCGTCTTTCTTCTTCCCTGCCTTCTTCCCGTCCTTTCTCAAGGCCTTTTCTCCGGGCGTAGCTCATCTGCATTTCGCGGTCGGTGCGGGCGATCATGGAGCGCACGTAGGCGCGGCGCTCGGTGGGTGTCCAGGCGTGCTCCCGCAGCGTGGTGAAGGCTTCGTGCAGCGCGGGCGTATCCAACTGCTTGGGAATTTCCTTGAGCGTGGGGGCGTGGCGCAAAAAGTAGACCCACCGCTGTGCGTCGTTCTTGAGTTGGTTGAGCTTGAGGTGAAACTTGGGCAGCTCCACGAACGCGTAGTGGATCGTGTCGAACGTCTGTTTGCCTGTCTTGAGGTCGCACAGGCGATGGTGTGACAAGTAATTGGTGTTTCCCTTGACGAAGGAAAAGCCCAGGATCCCCACGAAGTAAGAGGTGCGCAAACTGCTGTAGGCATCGCCCACTCCCAGCTGGCCCACAACGTTATGCGCTACGTAGTAGGTCGCCCGTTTGTCAAAGGCGTCACCGCCGTTGTTTTGCATCTCGATGATGTAAGAGCGGCCGCGCTGGTCGTGGCAGTGCACGTCCAGAATAGTTTCCTTAGTTTGGTGTTCCGGCGGTAGTTGATGTTCGCCCAGCTTGTCGATGCGGGCAATGCGTTTTTGCCCCTTGAACTCCAGCGCCGCGTTGAGAAAGTCGATGATCACCGCGCTATGCTTTTTGTCGCCGAACAGCTTGCGAAACGCCACGTCGTTGGTGGGGTCGAAAAAAGGCCCGTCCGTGCGTGTCGGCGTTTTGGTTTTTCTCATGAGGAAATTATAGCATCGTTGTCGGAAGCTTGGCGGAGCGATCCTTCTTTTGATGAAGAGGTGTGTTGTTTTGTTCCATCGACGGAAGGCGACGATTCTTTAACAGCATCTCGCGGCGACAGCTGCGTGTAGGGGTCGAAAAATTCCACGTCTTTGTCTTCATCCAATGCGAAAGGATCGCGGCGGGTCGCCGCGTAGTAGTTCCGTCTAC
>JBCCEG010000458.1:0-1558 GCA_039030455.1 Myxococcota bacterium
CTCCCCTCCGCTCTGCTCGCGCCTGCAAGGCGCGAGGGCGGCGTAGCCTTGTGTTCGAAGAACACGCGAGTGACTCCCCGACCCTCTCACTACGGCTGTCCACAAAGTGGACAGGCTACGCCTGAGAGTGGGCGGGGCGGGGTCGGGCCAGGCTACGCCTGAGAGTGGTTGGGGTATGGGGTCCCCGAAGGGGCGGGGAGTCTCTCCGGCTCCGCCGGCAGCTTCGCGACCGAAGGCGGCAAGCGCTGGAGTCTCTCCGGCTCCGCCGGCAGCTTCGCGACGGTCGGGGGGGATAAAGGCAAGCGCTGGAGGGGTATGGGGGAGCGGAGCCGGAGACCCAGCACTCGGAAGGCACCGGCCTGCTTGTTTCAAAACTGCTCGCCTTGCCTTGGCTTCGCCAACCCCCAAAGCGCGAGCAACAATATTAATTAGGCAGCTTGCCTTGGCGTCCACAAAGTGGACTGCACTTGCGAAGCAAGAGTGTACCACGAGTGTACGATTGCGGCTCGTCCTCCCCTCACTCCGCGTCCTCCGGTTTATTTGGGAAGCGCAAGCGCCATAAACACGGAGTACCGGAGTGCGTTACGCGCCGTTTACCCCCCCGTCCACCCCAGGGCGCGCGCAAACCGCGCGCACTTTGACTATGTTGAAGAGGGCAGACTACTTTTGCTTGCAAAGGTAGTATAAAAGGTGAGCGTGCGCAGCTGCGAAGCCGCCCCGAACCGCTGCACTGTTTTATGGATGCCCGATTTTGCGGGAACCTCACAGAAGCCTTCACTAGTGCGAAGTGCTCTTTTCCCGCTTTTCAGACATGCTTTTGTTCCCCCGCTGTTTCCAGCCTGCTGGGTCAGTCTGAACATCCGCCCCCTCCGGGGGCTGAACTATGCCATCGCAACCACTGAGGCGAGTTAAAGGGAGTCCTCCGGTTTACGGGTCGGCGAAGCCGGGTAAACCGGTAGTCGGTCCGCCGGCCCCGAAGGGGAGAAGGGGAGAAGTGGACCGCAATCCCAACTTGCGTCCACCGCGCGCGGGTCGACCCTTTCCGAACGCCCAGGTCGCGGTGCGTAGGAGTGCGTAGCCCGGCGGAGCCTTTCCCTTCTTTCCCCTTCGGGGAACGAACGACAAACCAAGTGCTTGCGCGCGGTAAAGCAAATCCGTAAGAGCAGCGCGGGGAAGAGCAAGGCTGCGCTCAAGAGCCTCTTACGTGTGGCGCACCGGGTTATGACGACAATCTTTAGCCCCTCCTAAAGGTGATTGCAATACAGCAATTTAACGGTCGCCATCAAAAGGAGCGCGATTAGTTTCTGCAAGACATGAAACAAAAAACATTATTAGAAGTGGGAATAGCGGAACGCAAAACCAAACGTATTGTTGAGCAAGTACAATTTCAGTAAGATTTAAAGAGCCTGCCAGAATTATAACTGTAATCACAATTAGACCTAGTGAGACTTCGTACGAAACCATTTGGGCCGCGGAGCGCAAAGACCCAAGAAAAGCATATTTTGAGTTACTAGATCAACCTGCAGTAATTATACCATAAACACCCAAAGAGGATATA
>JBCCEG010000459.1:0-1557 GCA_039030455.1 Myxococcota bacterium
GACCTTTTCCACGAACTCCCGCCCGTCTTCTCCCTCCTTGAACGCCCGCAGGTCCGGCCACAGCGACTCCAGCAACGGCAAGATGGGTTTGCCGCGCCGGTGCTTGAGCAACATCATCAAAATGCCCGCCATCCCCTTCTTCCGCAGCCGCCCGTCGGGAATCTTGCCCAACTCCACGGGAATAATTGTCCCCAACGCCGCCCGCGCCAAGCCCTTTTCTTGTTCGTTTAACCCCGTGAAGAGCTCGGTTGACTGGCTTGACGGCATGCCGCCGCTGAAGAAAACCAGCGTGCACACGGCCACCGGTTTCCCGTCCTTGCCCGCCTTGCGCGCCGCCTTCAAAAATCGCACCTGGTACTCCAGCGCCCGCGCGGGGGTGAAGACGCCGCGCGTTTGCTGTTCCATGCCCAAAACCAAAGAGCCGTTCCCCGAGGCGAACGGAATCTTGAGGACCAGATCGCCCAGCCGCTCGCGCAGCGCCGCGTCCACCGTGCCGGTATTGACCAACACCGCCCCCTCCAGATCCAGCAGCGGCAGCCACTCTGGGGGAAGATACGCGCGCGCCAACTCCAACCAGACCACCCGCAGCGCCGTCACCGCCTTGAACAGCTGATCGCGGCGCCGGATCGGCTTGATGGTTCGCTTTCGGCCCGGTGATTTTTCGCGGTGTTGGGTCGTGTTCGTCATGCCTTCAGCTTAGCGCAAAGGGCCCCCGCAAAGTATTGGCGCGGAGCTCTCTTGCCGCCGCCGCTTCACCGCCAAATTCATCGGAAAGAGGAGAGCGCGCCCCTCAGCTTTTTTGTTGGCGCTGGTACTTTTTGCGGAATCGCTCAACGCGACCCTCTGTGTCAACGAACTTGGCCTTACCCGTGAAAAAGGGATGACAGCCGCCGCAGACATCCACGTTGTACGAGCGAGTCGATCGTGTTTGGTACGTTGTGCCGCACGCACAGGTGATGGTCACGTTGTTGTACTCGGGATGAACGTCTTGTTTCATAACTTGCCTCGACTGCTTGTTGTGACTATGGACCCTTTGGCCGTGGGCTGTCAAGAACGTTTAGGGCACGTTGCAACACGCTAAGTGGCGTGTGCAACGCCCCGCATCATCGATTTCTCAGCCAGCTGTCGGCATCATCTCCGTCGGACTCTTCCTGATCACCGACAAGTTCAAGTTGTTGTTGGGTTTGCGTAGTTGCAAGGGGGTTGTGTGTGCGGCCGTCATCCTGTATCTCATTCTCTTCGGGAGCAGGCTCCTCGGGTTGGTGGTAGGACTGTTGGCCTCCTTGGCGATGTTTGTACCAGCAAGCCCCCACCGAGCACAGCGCCACGCTCAAGCCCGCCGATAGGCCGCCTAACAGACCTAGCAAAAGGTTGTTGTCGCTACCGGGTGCGGCGGAGCCAAAACCGCTACCTTGATCAGTGCTTGATGGCGTTGTGTCAACAGCCAATGGACCGGCCGTGGAGCCGAGGCTTGGAGGGGCCGACGCTATTGTGGGTGAATCTGTTTCTTCCTGGACGATCAGAAAAAACACCTCGCTCGCCTGTGCTCCATCCTGA
>JBCCEG010000460.1:0-1546 GCA_039030455.1 Myxococcota bacterium
CCGCGTCCACGGAGTGGACGCGGAGTGTCGGTGCGGCTCGCTACGCTCTTTATCCCCCCCGCCCGCGACCCGTACTCCGACCGTACGACCCGTACTCCGGTCTATGATAAGCACCGGAGGACCGGAGGGGAGACAGAGTAACCGGTCGCGCGGTTGGCCGTTCCTTCGGAAAGGCCACGTCCCCGGGGGAGAAAAAAAGAGCAAGCGCCGTAAACCGGAGGGCGGTGAACGTAGTGAGCCGCGATGGCCGAGTGCTCGGGAAAAGAGTCGTCACCTTCTCGCCATTGATATGGTCATTTAGAGCGCACTTGCGTCCACGGAGGGGAATAGCATACTGCAAGCCGGGTGCAGTGCACTGCGGCTTTGCCGCCGTGGACGGGGAAGGCAGCCAGTGTGTTCGCTGCGCTCACACTATGGAAATTTAAAATTTGCCTAAAAAGGTGAGGCGCCGTAGTACAATTGTTCGGCGGGCGGTGACAGCCGCCGTAGCGCTTGCGCGATTGTAAGCATCGCCGGCGATGCTTACAACCGCGACCGTCTGGGTTTGGTTTGTTTCTATTGCTTGCGCGCAGGCCATAGAGGGGCCCCGGCGGCTCGCCGGTATGACATTAGTGACCCGAGTGCGTAATCACGGGCTTCTGACGATCATCCTAGAGAGTCTGTTTTGAGCGAGCAACGCTCTCAAGCTATGCTCTCTAACTCCGCTGTCGAGTGCTTGTACTACTCGCCCCGACTGAAAGGAGGGGCGAGGAGGACGAGTACAATAAAACCCCGCCTGAAAAAACGGCGCCCTTCTTTTCTCCCCAGGGAAGTGGTGATGCGACGCGTTTACCCCATAAAAAAGTGTCCTCACTACGTTCGGACCCTTCGGTCGCTGCCCTACGGCGAAGCGGGGTGGCGTAAGAAACGGAGTGGTGAACCCAATGCCGGTCGTGCGGTGCGTAGCACACCAATTCGCTAGCGCGCCAGCCGTCACAATCAATTGTACACAATTATGGATTTGGTTAAATATTTAACATTTTCATTTATCCTATTCTTATTAGGTTTTTGGGGAATTTTTTTGAATAGAAAAAATATTATTATAATGTTGATGTCAATAGAATTGATGCTTTTAGCAGTAAATTTAAACTTCTTATTTTTCTCCGTATATTTGGATGATCTCATTGGGCAATTATTTGCTTTGTTTGTATTAACGGTCGCTGCAGCGGAATCCGCTATCGGGCTCGCTTTACTAGTCGTTTACTACCGTGTGCGAGGTACAATTGCTGTAGAATTTATAAGTCTTCTAAAAGGTTAAGCTGTGGGAGCCGGCCGCCGCGGGTGCGTTGAAACTCGATGCTAGAAAACAAGGGTCAAGTGTAATACGCTTGCTAGCGGGCGGTTCTTGGCGTTTGCGTCCACCGCGCGCGCGTCTTCCTCGCACCTCACTTCGTTCGGTGCGAGTAACCCAAAGCGCGGCGTGCCGGTCTCCCCTCACTCCGCGTCCTCCGGTTTATTTGGGAAGCGCAAGCGCCATAAACACGGAGTACCGGGGGGTCGTCCCGCC
>JBCCEG010000461.1:0-1544 GCA_039030455.1 Myxococcota bacterium
GCCGGTGTTTGGGAACAGGCTAGCGTGCTGCAGCTATACGATCCCGACCGATCCCGCGTGCCGTTGCGCCGCGAAAGGATGGGGCTGACGCCCGCCACCTGGGCGGCGTGGGATGCCTTCGCCGCCAAACACTTCGCCGCGCTGGCGCAAGAGCAGGGAAAGGGACTGGCTATCCTTGCCCAGGCCCACACCTCGCCCACGCGGGATCGACTGCGCCAGCTGCTGCGGCAACGATTCCCACGGGCCGCCTGGCACACGTGGGACTTGCTGGAACAAACCAATGCCAAGCAAGGTGCCCAAGCCGTTTTTGGACCGGGCACGCGTGTGTTGCCACGCCTGGATCAGGCCAAGATGATCCTGACCGTGCACGCGGATCCGCTGGGGTTTGGGGCGGACAAGCTGCGCGCCTCGCGCGGCTTTGCCCAGGGCAGACGAATCCGCAACGCCCGCGGCGCACGCGCCATGAATCGTCTGATCGCCGTCGAGGCGGTCACCACCGTCACCGGCGCTTGCGCCGACCATCGGTTGCCGTTACCGGCGTGTTTGGGTGAGGCGTTTGTCCGCCTGCTGGCGTGGGAGCTCTTTGTGCGCCATAAGCTGCCCTGGCCCGGTGGTGCCATCCCACCTGCCATTCTGAGCGCGCAGCGCGAAGAATCTGCCCGCGTGGCGCAGGGGCGGGGAGATCCTTCGCGTCGTTACCACGACGCTCAGGATGACAAGAAGGGCGATCAAAACGCTCTTGGTACCCCGTTACTTCCACCGTCCCAAAACGTACAAGCAAACAAAGCCCCACAGGGGCCCTTTGTCCAACAGCTTGCCCGAGAACTGCTGGAGCATAAAGGCCGTGCCATCGTGTTGGTGGGGCAGCAGCAACCCTCTGCCACCCACGCAATGGCCCAAGTGATCAACGTCGCGCTGGGCGGCCTTGGCAAAACGTTCACGGTCGTGCGGGGCAATCACGGCGATGACAACAGCGCGACAACATCCCCCATCCAATCCCTGACCCGCCTGACGGAACGTCTACGAGCCGGAACAGTGAACACCCTCGTGGTGCTAGACGGTAACCCTGTCCACACGGCGCCGGGAGGACTGGGGCTGCCGGAAGCCTTGGGCAAGGTCGAGCACGTGATCCACGCGGGGCTCTACGCGGACGAAACCGCCCAACACGCCCACTGGCATCTGCCCACCACCCACCCGCTAGAAACCTGGAGCGACGCGCGCGGTCCTGACGGCACCGCCGCCATCGGTCAGCCTCTGATCGATCCGCTGCACAATGCGCGCTCGTGCGACCAGTTGCTTTGGCAAATCGCCGATGGCACCGTGACAAAAACGCAAGATCTTGTTCGCCAAACATGGCTGGGGCTAGGCAAGCCCCTCACAACGGAAAAGCAGTGGCGCAAGGCGGTGCACGATGGCACCATTCCCGGCACGGCGTTTCCACCAGCAAGTGGAAAAACACGTGATCCCGCAACAAGTAGAGACGCGATTCATCGCGTCTCTACAAAAAAAACCCGCGTTGCGCTACACGGGGAGATCCTTCCTCA
>JBCCEG010000462.1:0-1540 GCA_039030455.1 Myxococcota bacterium
CAGCGCCTGGAATGTTTCCGCCTGCGGTTCCGCGCCTGGCCTTTGCCCCCCCGGGTCTCGCCGCCCCCCCGGGCACCCTAAGGGGCGGCGTCCGACACCGAGCGGACAAAGAGCGGAGGGAGGGGAGGCTTTCGCCTTCGGCGAACGAGGGGAGTCGCGCAAGCGCTGGAGGGTCTCTCCGGCTCCGCCGGCAGCTTCGCGACCGAAGGCGGCAAGCGCTGGACCGGACCGGACCGGACCGGACCGGAGGGTCTCGCGCAAGCGCGGGTCGGGTTCCTTCGGAAAGGGGAGAACGAGCGCAGCGAGTGAGCTGGCAACACGAGGGTCGCGAGTGCACAGGAAGAGGCCGGCGAAGCCGGAGAGCAAGAGCAAGGCGACCCCAAAACCATGCCCGGAAGAGCACGCAAGTCGGGCTAGACTGCGCCCCGCCATTGAACGCGCGGGCCGATCCGGCCGTGTCCTTCGTGACGTGAAGACGCAGCGTAGAAAATGACTACCTAAAGTCAATCAGCGGGAAAGCCCCGTGACGGGTAACCGTCTTGCGTGGTTAGGTGGGCGTGCCGTGAGGCTAACGCGTGTAATCCGACTGGTCTGCTTGTTGGGCGCAACTTGACCGGGTAGTTGGCACAAGCAGTTAGACACTCTTGACGTGGCCGCTTACGCGACGTCTGGGCGCAGCAAAGGCGCCACTGTTTGCGCCGGCTTGTGCTTGTGACAAGCACAAGCCGGCTCGCTTGCGTGCTCGCGCCTTGCAGGCGCGAGCAAGAGCTGTAACGTTAGCACGAGTTTTGGGTGTACTGTTGATTTTTAATCGGCAGGCCGACCCGAAGGGTCGGACTCTTGACGCGCAAGCCGTACTGCCGGCGAACGTAGTGAGCCGGCAGGGGGAGGAGGGGTCTTTATCCCCCCCGAAGGCGAGCACAGGTCAGAGCCGAACGTATTTGCAGCTCTTCGCCGAAGGCGAGGCTTCGCCGCTCGCTGCGAGTGCTGCGCGTACTACTCGCTACGAAGGGGTGAGGGTCGGTCGCGAAGCGACCGGCAATTTGTTTCTTACAAAACCCAAACCAAGCGAGCGTCACCGTAGGCGACCCGCGCGCGTCCACCCGGCAAGCCGCAAACCTGGACGCAAATCCGGTTTCACCTCACCGGTGCTGCTTGCTTGGTTCGTGCGCCGTCTCCTGGTACTAGCACACTCGGAAAAACTAATGAGGGCGGTAGTACCCGGTAAATTCTTTTGCCAAAGTGCAAGCAAAACCTCTTCCGAGTGCTGGGTCTCCGGCTCCGCTCCCCCATACCCCTCCAGCGCTTGCCTTTATCCCCCCCGACCGTCGCGAAGCTGCCGGCGGAGCCGGAGAGACTCCAGCGCTTGCCTTTATCCCCCCCGCCCCAACCACCCTCCGGCGTAGCCTGTCCACTTTGTGGACAGCCGTAGCCTGAGAGCGGAGTGTGCCTTCGGCACCCGCCCCTTCGGGGACCCCATACCCCAACCACTCTCAGGCGTAGCCTGGCCCGACCCCGCCCCGCCCACTCTCAGGCGTAG
>JBCCEG010000463.1:0-1539 GCA_039030455.1 Myxococcota bacterium
CACGGCGGTAGCGCTGGCGGTAACGCTGGGAGCGCGCTGCTGTGAGATTTACTCCGATGTAGCCGGTGTTCACACAGCCGACCCTCGCCTGGTGCACACGGCGCGACCGTTGCAACGCCTAGACCCCGACAGCATGCACGAGCTGGCAAGCTGCGGCGCCCGTGTGCTGAACGCCCAGGCTGTCGCCCTGGCGCGCGACCACGGCATCGCCATTCACGCACGCAAAACGGGCAGCGATCAACCGGGAACCGTGATCGAGAAAGCAGATTGCCGAACCTCTTCTTTTTGCCATTCCCACAAAACAGACCTTGCAAGAAGTAGAGACGCGATTAATCGCGTCTCTACGATAACGGAACACTCGGAAATGGATTCCCCTTTTCACAGAGGCAATTCACAAAGTGAAGGAGGAGAAGTCATCGCCCTAGCACATCAGAGTCATTTGCTCAGCTTCGTCGTGCCCGGCTCGTGTCGCATGGAAGAGGCACTGCGGGCTCTGACCAACCAAGACCTGCACATTGTTCATGTCGGCGCCGGACACGACTCTGCGGGCAAGGACGTTGAGACACTCGTTGTCACACTGCCTCACCCGACAACAAAGCCGCGCGATATGGATCCCCGCCGGAGCCTGCCCCTGACCCCGAGCAGGGGCGGGGATGACAAGGAAATAAACCCATTTTCTGGGATTGGTATAAAACGTGGTCCTGATCTGGCCGCCGTCTCTTGGATCAGTCGTGGCCGTATCGCCGACAGTTTGGGGCAGGCTCTCGGCGCTCTGCGGGAACAACAAGTACCCGTGCGCACAATCTTTTGTTCGGCCACGCGGGCCGGTGTGTTCGTTGACCCAACCGTCATGCGTCAAGCATTGCAACTGCTCCACGATCGGTTTGTGGGTCCGAATCCGCTTTAGTCCAAAGGCTTAACGTCTCCACCGGACAAACCGGTGGCCCGGGCAATGACATCGACATCCACACCGAGTGAGCGCATAGCGCGGGCGATTTCCACCGCCTTGCGGTGTTCTCCCTTCTTCTCGCCTTCGGCCAGGCCTTCCTCGCGGCCTTCCTCCCGTCCTTTCTTCAGGCCTTTCTTCTCACCCTCGGCCAGGCCTTTCTTGCGGCCCTTGTCGTAACTGGTTTCCAGCTGCGAGGCGCGGTCGCGCCGCGCCATGTCCGCCTTGCGATACAGCTCCAGCTCATGCCGGTCCAAACCGATCTCCTCCAGCACCGCGAACGCCTCCTCGATTTCGGGCACTGCCCGCAACGTCGCCGGAATGCGGCCCACCGGCGTCTCGCGCGCGTGCTTGAAAAAATAGACCCACTTTTCTTCCAGCGTGACCAGCTCCTCTTCTTTCTTTAGAAACTCGGGCAGCTGCAAAAAGGTAAAGCCCAAATCCTTCAGACGATGTTCCCCCGTCACCGGGTCTATGATCATGTGATCGGACAGGTAGTTTTTCGACGCTAAAAACGAAAAATCCAAGATCGACAGCAGGGTCACCTCGCGCAACTCGGTATAGTCCTCGCCCTTGCCCAACTGATCCACGAA
>JBCCEG010000464.1:0-1538 GCA_039030455.1 Myxococcota bacterium
ACACCCACTCGTCTAGATTGTTCCGCGTTTCGTGGTCAAAACTGTTGACCCGCAGCAGGTAGAACTCCGGATAGATGTCCTCGACGGTCTTCTTGTGGTACAAGGCTTCTTCCCGCGCCGACAGGGTGAGAAGCTTGTGGGTGTGAATGCCCTCGAACCGCGTGGTGCCGTGGTAGACGTAGTCGTCGTCCCCTTGGCCTATGTCGAAGTAGGCGATGGTGACGGAGATGACCTTTTTGATGTTTTTGTACTTCTCCCCCTCGCCGATGCTTTCAGTGACAGCCTTGCAGGCACCAAAGAGGATGCGGCTTAAGTAGTCCACCTGCCTGTCGCACTGCACCTCCACGATGATGCGTTCGTTTCCACCCCAAAAAGTGTCTTCGCTTCGCTCCGGTACTTTTCGGGGACCCCCTTCGCCGGTTTGGGTGGCCACCATGATGTCCACCCGGTTGATCTTGTCCTTTTCCTTCCTCTTGTTGCTCTCGCTTTCCAGGATTTCCAGGATTTTGATGTCCTGCCGGTGAGTTCGGACAAAAATCCTTCCAGCACATCGAAGTTGGCCTTGTCGCGCAAAATGTGCTTGATGGCCCAGTCGAATCGAATCAGGTGTTGCTTTTGCATCGCTGTTGCCTCCTCCCTGGTTGCATTTTACCAGAAAAAGGAACAGCGGCATCACGGGTTGGGCGCCGGCGCCGACAGGCAAGGCCACAATTCCGCGCTATTTTTTTGTGCGTCGGCCCCGCCCGCGTGCCCTCGCGTGGCGGCAAACCGATTGCGGGGTGTACACTGAGCGCATGCGCAGCGCCGCCATGATACAAGGTTCCGTCGTCAACCCCATGGGCAAGCCGCCGGTGGGCTTGTCGAACTTCGCCAAGCTGGCGCGGGGCGACTACGTTTTCGTGGACAAAACCCTGTTTATCAAGGAAGTGCTGGATTCGGGAGACGACGTGATTCTGCTCACCCGCCCGCGCCGATTCGGCAAGACGATGAACATGAACATGCTGCGGTGTTTTTTGTACCGGCCGTTGGGGGGTTGTAGAGACGCGATGAATCGCGTCTCTACAACGGTGGAGCGTTCGGAAGAAAACGACCTCTTTGCCAACCTGGCCATCAGCCAAGTGGGGGAAGAATATCAACGGGAACGCGGCAAGCGGCCGGTGATCTTCATCAGCTTTCGCGCGGTCAAGGAGCTGAATTGGGAAGATGCTTGGATAAGGATGCGCGGGCTACTGTCTAACCTGGCTCAGGAGTTAAGCCAAGGGGCTCCGGTGGAAAAGCTTTCCCCGTCAAAACAACGCATTCTTCGGGAAACGCGCGCGGAAGAAGTCAAGCCCGCCGATTGCGAATCTATTTTGCGCATTCTCACCGAACTGCTCACGCTGCGGCACGAGGGGATGACGCCGTGGGTATTGATCGATGAATATGACGCCCCCATGCAGGCAGCCTATCAGCATAAATATTACAAGCCCATGCGCAATCTGATGAAGGGCTTGTTGGGCGACTGTCTCAAGGACAACGACTTTCTGCATCGCGCCGTC
>JBCCEG010000465.1:0-1533 GCA_039030455.1 Myxococcota bacterium
CGGCGGCAAGCGCTGGAGGAAAGGGGAGAACGAGCGCAGCGAGTGAGGGAATGAGGAAGAGCAAGCGCAACCGGATATATAAACCGCCCACAGCTCGCGTTCACGAATAACCCATTTGCCTCCGGGTGAATTTGCGCCGACCCTCGGCCGGCGCCCAAGTGTGCTTGTAAACTGTAACTGTATAAACAGTACGCCTCATGGCATGCTATTTTCCCCACCAAGGTGGGTTAGCCATGTGCACGCACCAACATATTCGACAGACTCTGGTGTCCGCGGATACGGCATACATACAAAGAGCTTACGGTCGCCCATAGTCGCTATAAATTGGGTCAAAAGTTCATTCCGGTTATACACGCTGTTGTGCTTTTGGTTTTGAAGAAACAAAGCGTAGCACACCAATGGCATTGACGCACAAGTGAGGGCGCGCTGCCCCTCGCGGGATTGCCCGCGCACGCGTCAAGTGCACTGGGTTTTACTGAAGTGCCCACCGAACCGCGCGGGATAGTTTGCCCATCACACGGCTCTTGCATTTCGGTGGCGTCGCGCTCAAGTGGTCTGCCCGCCAATCGCATGTGAATTGATAAATACATACACAACAGTCGCCAACCGCCGGCGCGGGGTGCGTGTCTCTGCTTACCGGTTTGTTTGCGCTTGCACAGTCTTGTTGGGCGCAGCCGTCCTCTTGTGCCAAAGGCACGCAGAGCAAGGCGCGGTTACCGCCGTTAGCCTGACGTGACGGACTAAAGTGCTTGGGTTTTGCTTGTTTTGGCGTAACTGAAAGCCGCTTGTGCTGTGCGTCCTGGGGTCCACTCGCTTCGCTTCGTGGACCCCAGTACCGCAGGACAACTGCTTGCTCGCGCCTTGGGTCGCCAAGTGAGCAAACCGCCAACCACTTAACAAGCTACGCCCCCAGCGCGGCGTGCCGGTCGCGCGGCGCGCCGAAGGCGCAGCCGTCTCTTACGTGCCTTTCCTTTATTTGTGTTCTTCCAGCGCTTGCCAGGCTACGCCTGAGACTCCGGGGACGCTTCCCTTCGGGACCACACCCACCAAAACCCGGTTGCGCGACTCTAATCTTTGCCGTGGGTTATTTTTTTGCAAGAAAGTTGTGCTAACACTAGCCTAAGCGCTTTTGCAAGCCCACGGGCAGGGGTCGTACTCACGGCGACCTTGCTCGCCCGGCGGTCGGCGACCGTCGAGTAACGGGGTACTACGGCGCCGATTTAAAGGCAAAATGTGATTGCTCGCTCCGAAGGAGCGATGCCGCGCTTGCAAGCTCCGCCCAACAAGTGTCCTACGCACCCTGCGCCGACCGAAGGTCGTCCCGAAGGGAAGCGCATAAACCGGCTTTTGCAAAGGTTTTTTTGCTTGCGCTTTCGCGCAAGCAAAAATGAGAAATAAGTGAGCGCTTCCAGTGCGGCGCCGCCAGGGGTCTTTATCCCCCCCGGCCGCCCCCTTCTCGCCTCCCCGCGCCTTCGGGGACCCTAGCGCTGCGCTCCGAACCTCGCGCCCCTTCCCCTTCGGGCGCCAGCAAAG
>JBCCEG010000466.1:0-1532 GCA_039030455.1 Myxococcota bacterium
AGGATTTGCATGTGTTGAGGGGAAGAAACCTAGCCACGGTTGTATTGACTCCGTGATGGTGTAAAACAATATACTATGTGGAAGAAAGAACTTTCATTGGAGACACTCCGATCGTACGACCCGTACTCCGCTACGACCGGAGTACCGGAGGGAGGGGAGTCGCGCAAGCGCTGGAGTCCCCGAAGGGGGGCGGGAAGCGCAAGCGCGGGTCTTTGTGCCCACCCCAACCACTCCGCGTCCACGACGGGTCTTTATCCCCCCGGCGGGGCGGCCGGCGTAGCCTGGGCGTAAACTCACGTTTGAAGGTGCGCAGCCGCTTGCTTGCCTTCGGGAAAGACCGCGACGGTGGTTCGGTTCGTTTCCTTCGAAAACCGATTGCGAGTTTAAAGTAGTAGCACTGTGTTTGGGGCACCCGTAAGAAAGTCGCAGTGTAAGCGCTTGCGCAATAATGGTCGGTCATTAGCTTGCGCGCAAGCGTCAATCACGGCGCGTTCGCCGGTGTCGCGCACGCTCATTGAACCAGCGAACCGGTCGCGCAAGCGCGGTAAACCGGGGAGGCGTAAGATTGTCGCGCTCTTTGGCGTCCGGCGAAGCCGGACCGCAACGGCGTCGCGCTCGAAACACGACTTCGAATGCGCCCTTCGCGGTGTGGCGCCCTATTGTTGTCGTGCGTAGGAGTGCTAGGTGCGGTGCGTATGGGTTTACCATGCCGGTTTACCATGCCGGTTTATCGCGCGAGCGACCGAAGGCAGCGAGCGCCGTAAACAATCCCAGTTTACCGAGCGAGCGCTCCGGCTCCGCCGGCCTCTCCCTCTTACTCTTTCACTCTTGCCGCCCCGCCGGGGGGATAAAGACCCGTCGTGGACGCGGAGTGGTTGGGGTCGGGGAGAACGAGCGCAGCGAGTGAGCTGGCAACACGAGGGTCGCGAGTGCACAGGAAGAGGCCGGCGAAGCCGGAGAGCAAGAGCGAGGGCTTGAGCGCATCGAGAGCACTGAAACAAAAAGACAAGACAATTGCGCGCCTTGCAGGCGCGAGACCGATTGTGCCTACGCACCGCGTTTATCACCCCGCTTCCCGGTGCTTGTCCACTCGCTTCGCTTCTTCCCCTTCGGGGACGACAAGCACAAGCACGCGGACCCCAACTCGAGCGCCTTGCCGCCAAGCAGTGCGGCGCAACTTTCGATTCGACAAGTGAACTCTCGACTCCACTTTTGGTAGTTCAGCTGCTATATGCTTAATCATCCAAATTGCTACTGGAATTTTTCTTGCTATGCATTGGGCGACCGGGATATCGGTTTTGGAATTGCTTGTACTCGCTCCTTCGGTTTCACCTCAGGAGCGAGTACGAAGGGCACCATAGGATTTTGGTGGTGGCGTGGAGCAACTAACCTTATTATGGAAAAACAGCATGTTGTTGATGACCTCTATCCGACGCACATTGTTAGGCTCGCCCATGACTGGGTTTCGAAGAACACACTCCAGCGCTTGCGCGACTCCGCTCTCAGGCTACGGCTGTACTCCGTGTTTATGA
>JBCCEG010000467.1:0-1525 GCA_039030455.1 Myxococcota bacterium
CGTCAAGTCGCGATAGTGCTACTCGCTTCCTTCAGACGCTCTCTCGCGATCACGCCCTTGCGTTTCGCTTGTCCTTGCCGGACCACCTCCTTGGACAGGGGAATTACACCCCCAAGATGTACGCCATGCCAGGCGCACCAATGGAAGCGGCGTCAAGCCGCCGCAATCCAAATCTTTCGACCATCCCCTAAAGAATATCGGGAAACAAGTCCGGCAGCTCGTCGCAAACGACCCCCAGGTCGGCCTTGAGCTGATTGGCGCGGGCGCTTGGCGGTGTCTTGTCCTTGTTGATCCGATCACAGGTTGCCTGCGTTGTTCCGCGGACTAAATGGCAGGTGGCAGAGCCCAGCACATGGTGCAGCGGAAACGCGCTCACCTCTTGCAAACACTGAGTCGCCACGTTGTCAATCCCGCCCGGTGAACACCCGAAGGCATCCAGCGACGTCAAGGTTTCGCGACAAAGCAGGGTGAACCGATCTTGGATGAGCCTAGTCATCTCGCCCATGCCGTGCACCGTCGGCCACAGCAAGTGCGTGTGCTGAAAAAACGTCTTTGCCCGCGTGCCTCCGGCAACTTGCGAGGAGGGCAACACGAGCGTATGGGGCAAGAAAAAACACCGCTCCCGCTCCGCCGTGCGCGACAAGGCATGGCCGTCTAGCCACAACGTGCGGAGGGTTTGCGTCTCTTTCAACAGACACACCTGAATGTCAAAATGTTGGGTAATATCAAACGGCGCCGCTTTTTCCGCGCTGTTGGATAGTTGAATTGTGATGGGATGACGGGCAAAGTTGTCGTCGCGCTCCTCCAACACATAGTGCTCCAGCGTGCCCTTGCCCACCCGCACAATCATCGTTTGTTGCAACGGGCACTCCCCCACGGTCAAGACAGGCGTAACCTCGGGATCAAGCGGCTCGCCAATCCGCCGCAACAAAAACCGATAGCCAAACGGCGTGTCGATTTGCACCGTCCGCGGCGTAATGGCGAACTTTTGCAAACCACGACAGCGAGGTAATATATGCGACCGCAATTTCTCGAAGGCGGGCCGTGTATCCAACCGCAGCTCAAGCGGCTGCTCCGAAGCACCGGTGCACCCGGTTATCAGCACGCCCGTCAACCCGATGACAGACCAAACACCGGTCCGTATCACACCAACTCCTCCAACAACGCAACCGTCTACCAACCACAACGCGTGCCTAAGAGAAAAGATTCCCCTTCACCGCGCGGGTTTGCTTGGGTCTTCGACTCCCCAGGTCGGATCCAGAGGATCCTTCCCTCGAGAACGCTCGGATGACGGAGGCACGGGTTCTTGCATCCGTGTTCATTGTATAGTATACTATAGTATACTGACGTAAAGAACGAGAAGGAGACAACCATGCTGATCCAACCGGGCTGCTACCCCGACCCCAGAAACGACCACGCGTTTTTATCCCCGCAAAGTTTTCGCTGTCGCTCAATACTTTGCGGGGGCCCCTTTACGGGTGAAGGAGATTGGTCGTGCTAGGTTGCTATTTGGATCCAAGGAACG
>JBCCEG010000468.1:0-1518 GCA_039030455.1 Myxococcota bacterium
CGAAGGTGTCGCCGACGGTGATTGATGCTGCGCGCGAGGACGTTTTTCGATACTGAACATCGGTGATCAGCGTAGCCCTATGCGTTGCGGCAAGATTCAAAAAAAAGGCCGGGGCTCTCGCTCCGGCCTCTAAACTGTCAGATAGCTCCAACTTGATTCAGATCGCAGCCAGTTCCTCTGCCAGATCGGCAATTTGCGCACCACCTGCCATCAAACGGCGAATCTCGCGCTCCTCCAGCGTGTCTTTGGTGCCTGATCCGATCACCTGTCCCAGTGCCAGGAAGGTATAGCGATCGGCCACCAGCTGCGAGTGGATCTCGTTATGGGTGATGAAAATGATCGCAATGTCACCGCGTTTGCGAACACGCTTGATCGTTTTCAGAACGCCCATCTGTTGCTTCTGACCCAATGCAGATGTCGGCTCGTCCAGGATCAGAACCTTCGCACCAAAGTATATCGCACGGGCGATCGCCAGCGTCTGGCGCTGGCCGCCTGACATGGTGCCAACGGCCTGCGTCGGATCCGAGAAATCAATCCCGATCTTCAGCATTTCCTCATGGGCGTTCTGGTTCATCTCGCCCATCTTCATCATGCCAAACGCGTTCTTGAGCTCGCGGCCCATGAAGAAGTTGTTGGGGCGGGTGAGTGGTGTGAGTTGTTGCCGTAGGTTGAGATGGCGATTAACTCGAGTGTGTAGGAGTCCACGGGTTTTGCCCCTTGTGAGTTGGTCTTTGGGACCAGGTTTGCGCTGCCAGTTGACATCATGGTAGGCCCGGCGGTCAGCAATGACTCCGCCGCCGAATTGGTGCAGCGTGTTGCTCGACTTGTAGCGCCCCCTCTCACCCATTGATTACTACAACAGCAGCCTCCTTGCCCCCGCCGCCACACACTCCGCTCCCTCCCTCCTCCTCTCGCCCTTCCCCTATCACAATGCTGGCCTGCCGGCGCGCGGCGACCGCGCCCTCCGCTCCCTTCCTCCCCCTCTTGCCTTTTTTTTTTCCCCTACTATAACACTGGCCTCCCCCGCGCGCGGCAGCCGCGCACTCCACTCCCTCCCTCCTCTCGCCCTTTTGTCTCCATCACAATACTGGCCTCCCCGCACGCGGCGGCTGCGCCACGCCGCCACCGCCCTCCTTCCCTCCCTCCTCCATTACAACAGCAGTCTCCCCACGCTCAGCACCCGCTCCCTCCCGTCCCCTCCCACCCTCCTCTCACCCTTTCCTTATTACGACGCTGACCTCCCCGCGCGCGGCGGCCGCACCCTCCGCTCCCTCCCTCCTCATGCCTGTTCTTTATTACAATGCTGACCTCACTCATCCCCTCCCCCTCCCTTGCGTCTTCTTGTTTTTCTACACACCCGCAGGCGGGCAGGCGGAAGGCAGGCAGCCAGGCGGACCAGACTGCTTGAGGGGGGCGGGGTGGGGCGGGGCGCATCCTTCAGAAGGGAGTGATGGGATGAATGAATGACACCTCCTTACTCCTTTGTCTGAGCAGTTGACAGGGGTTGGAGGGCGGGAA
>JBCCEG010000469.1:0-1499 GCA_039030455.1 Myxococcota bacterium
GTTCCTTGGTTGGTGGTTTGAGCCCCCGCTGGTTGGTTTCATGCGCGCGTTCGCGCGCACCAATGCGCAGCGAGGAACAAACCAGCGGGGGCCCAAACCAGCGAAGCAAAGCTGACCGGTTCGCTCAGCTCACCCCTCACTCAGTTCGGGGCGCCAATCACCCAGGGGAACGGGGCACACCGGAACCACCCCCAAGGGCCCAACACACCAGCGCAGAAGGCTGTGGAGGTTTACCTACACCGTTTGCAGGGGTACCAGCTGCCTGCGTGGTGAACTATTATCACCAACGACTAGGGACCTTTCCTGAGCCGTGGCACATTAAGGAAAGCCGTTGATTACAGGGTGCTCGGGGGTTCGGTCACCAACCAAGCTTGACCATTTGCAGCGACCCTGGAGCGAGAAAAATCAAATGGCACACCACTAGGGTCGGTCGTGCTGGGCCATCAACGCAATTCGACCTGAACGGCAGTTGATGTGGAGCGTGTGAACGAGCTTAAGGCTGGGGATGTGATTCGCCGAAGGGATCGAGTCCGCAGGTATCAGTCCCGACACCAAAGAGCCGAAGCCCCTACTGCGAGCTGGGCTCGGTGCACTCGCCGACGAGCGAGGTTTGTGCATTTCGCAGACCCGAAGCTGCACCCAGGGCATAGCGTCAACGGTAAATGAGCTACCTTCACTTCTCAGGGCGCGCCCCGACCATACTAACAGCCATAACCCGTCGTAAGTTACAATCATAACTGCCGCTCAGTGCCTATAGCGCTAGGACAGTTACTGGGATGCTAGTTGATGCTTTAATGTTCGACGACCTCATCTTGGCTGGGACGTTCCATCCCTTAGCTAGTGACAAATTTTTTGAGCTCGGACGAACATTAAAGCACCGCCTCCAGGCCGGCAAAGATTTACAGGTTGGAGTAAATCTTGTTCCTTAAAGCTAGCTCATCCGAATCGGCGTATAGCAGGGGCCTTCCGGCCCAAACAAAATGGTAGTATGGAACGGAAAAACCTCAAGTCTAAAGGTGTTTTTAAAAAGCCGTTACCCGGGGGGCGCCACAGTTGCTCGCGAGCCGGGGTGTTAGAGGGGGAAAACAAACACCCACCCTGGCTTGGGTGCGGGATGAGGTAATAAGTGAAAGCTGTTCCGTAATGGACAAGAGATGACCACGTACCTCAGCGTCGGCGAGGCCAGAGGGTTCTCAACGGATTTAGTAGTTTTAAAAACCACACCTGTGTGCCCAGCAACGAATATTATAGGTCGTGTTCTGGAAATACGCTGGGTTGATGAGCTGCACCCGAACGGTGTGCGCAATTTTGCCCCTCACTATGTTCGGGCCCCACCACTTGGTCAAAGCGGTGAGGTTCCCTTGGCTGGTTTGGCACGCGCGCAAGCGCGCCCGGACCCTTACGCTTGACCCTTCCCTGGTGCTTGGTTCCTTGGTTGGTGGTTTGAGCCCCCGCTGGTTGGTTTCATGCGCGCGTTCGCGCGCACCAATGCGCAGCGA
>JBCCEG010000470.1:0-1498 GCA_039030455.1 Myxococcota bacterium
CCGAGGCCGTCGGCGCCCGGTACGACGATGTCGATCTCGCGCACGCCGAGGCGGCTGCGGCCCGCCCGGAAGATGATGCGCGCGGGGAAGACCCGCCGGCTCGGCGAGGGCGCCAGCCCGCTCGCGTCGAAGACGATCACGCGCTCGCAGCCGTCGAACAGCGCATTAAGCGCGTCGCCCACGGCCTCTGGCAGAGGGGGAGAGAGCGAAGGAAGCGTGCATGCGAGCGTGCGTACGTGCGAGCGAGCGAGCGAGTGCGCGCGTGCGGGCCATTCAGCCAAAGGTCAGTGTATGCGCACAGGCCATTCAAACCTGCCGACAGCCTTACCACACAAATACGCGCGCAAGCAAGCAAGCAAGAGAGAGAGAGAGAGAGAGAGGATCGCCGCTGTTTGCGCACGCGCCCGTCATCGTCGCGACTAGCCCGAGAGAAGCGCACGCTAGCACGTACCCTGCCCTCTCGCATTGTCATCCGCCGTGACGTCGGTGCCGCCCGGCGCTGCATCGGCGCCGCTGCTCGCGCTTGCTGAGAGCAGCGCCCCAACCAGTTTCGCCGACACGTCCACTGAGTGCGGGCCGCCCGGCCACCCTGCCATCGCCGCCGCGCACTCCCACCTCCCACTGTGCTGCCTCGCCTCTCCCCTCTTCCGCAGCGCACACGTGCGAGCGCACAGCTGGCTCGCCACGCTGGTCCGGGTCAAAAGCCCCGTTTCAGGTCGTTGACTCGTTGGCAGGTACTAGTGCAGTGTAACATAAGTTCCTTTCATAATATCATACATGTACATGTACTAGCTACATGTACATGTAGTACTACTAAAGTTGGGGTTTTCATTGTCTTAGCAATTTCCGTCAGGAGTGCAAAAGTTGTGCATGATCTACGAACCGAAGATCCGGGACTGCTCCTGAGCTGAAATGTAGCGCGAGTTACTTGTACAGTACCGTGTTTCGCATACCGAGCAGCGAACATTCGTGTTTCCACGAGAATTTGCACGAACAAAAATTATTTTCTCTCGCAATACAGCGAAAAGATCCCGACACGAGATCAGACCGGAAGACACACCCGGGAAATATTCCCTCATCACCATGCCTGCCAAGGCAGATGACAACCAACTACATGTACAGCCGGTCTTTTGATCCCTTCGAGCCATGCGCGTGCACTTCGGACCTACAGCGCATTTCGTGCCTAGGACAAGAAAAAGGGGACTTTTCTGCAGATGACACCCACCAGTTCGAACACCCCGAAGGATGCCACATCATCATTGCAATGTCTTCTTTTCACGTGTTCTCGACGCTGATTGGTGGGAAAAACCTGTCAGACCGGTTTGGTAAGGGATGATGTGCATGCATGCCGCATGTACATGTCGAGATGTCGCGCGTCGGCGTTCCTCAAGTGCTAGCAAACGACCACAACAGAGTGATTGCCACAGAAACGTACAGAGTTGACATGCTTGCATGCGCTGGCCTCGCGGCAGCTGGCGTTTGATGGCGGGTGAGGGGA
>JBCCEG010000471.1:0-1498 GCA_039030455.1 Myxococcota bacterium
GGCGTCCACAAAGTGGACTGCACTCTTCCTGCCCTCGCCCCCCTCCCCTCCCCGCCCCGAAGGGGTCGGGGTCGGGGCGGGGGAGCGAGTGGACGGCGGCAAGCGCGGGTCTTTTTCCCCCGCGAAACCCAACACTCCGCGTCCTTTAGCTTGCGCACCTCACGTCGTTCGGTGCGCAAGCTAAAGCACCGGAGGGAGGGGAGGGCAGGAAGAGTGCAGTCCACTTTGTGGACGCCAAGCGCTGGCGGGGCGGCGGGGAGAAGGGGGGAGGCGCGAGTGGCCGGCGATCGGGGTGACGTGACTTGTGACTCGCCAATTGTAAGAAGGTGCAAAAAGCAGCCGCGTCTTCTGCACGCAAGCTCCGTGAGAAGGTTGGCTAGCGAAGCAGCGCCGGCTTCGCCGGCGCCCTCGCCCCTCCACCGTCGGGGCGAGTGGAGACAATAAATAATACCGTCCTCCGCTGCGCAAGTCAAGAACGGCGAGGCCCAGCCATAACCACCCCCTTCGTAGATTCTTTTTCAAACTATTATGGGGCCTCGGTTCCCCTTAGACGAGGTTCCTCTTAAATAGATCTTGCTTGGTGAGATGCCGCGACGTTTCTTACGCCTCCGTGGACGTGCGCGGGTCCCATGGGAAACTACTGTAGTCGGCTGTTGGCGGTTTCAATAATTCGGTCAGCGGTGGCGTAGCCACCGCTTTTTCGGTTTCACCCCGATCGGCCTCCCCCAAAGCATACGAGGTCGCCCAAGGTTCGATCCCGTGGTTGTTGCTATACCGCGCTTTTCCTGGTTTGTGAGTACAGGGTACCGCAAATAGCATTAATATCACGTAGAGAAGACGACTAGATGAGGGGCCATAAAACGCCCAACCTTACACGTTTTGCTGCTTGAAGGTGCTGCCCTGCCACACTAGCGTGGCGCTTTTTAGAGCGGCGCGCAGCCAAATAACTAGTGTATGCTGGCGGGTGCCCGTAGTTCAGATTCGTTATCCTCCCCAGACCTCCACCTATCTTCCCCTCTGACATTGAGGTTAGTCCTCTGAAATGAGGGGGTTGTCCAACGCTTGTCAAAGCCTGTTTACACAGAACATTAACTCGGGCGGATTTACTGCAACAAGTCACGAGGTCGTCTTTTTTTGCAGGCTGGACGCCAGGTTGTGTATTTCACCCAAGGGGCCGGGCTCTTTATATTTGGCGGCCAATGGCTACCGTTGGACACGTCCAGCAACGGTGTGGCAACAGATGCACAGGCAAACTGCCCGAACATACACACGGCGCACTTTATGTTACTAGGTGAGGGATAGTCAACGATATGATCATTTAATAAAGAAAAAATAGGCTGTTTGATAACAGATAAACGTTTGCTCATGTAATTCACTATGTCTAAATTGGCCGTAAGGTGCAAAGAAAGGTCGACCGCCGTACTACCTAACGCTACAGGAGTGACGGTCGCAGCTTGCTTAGAAGAACTTGTTGTTACACAACAGGGAGGTGCACGCC
>JBCCEG010000472.1:0-1496 GCA_039030455.1 Myxococcota bacterium
ACGAGTTTGAGTTCCAGGACGATGACTTGTTTTTTGGCATGTATTGTAGAGACGCGATTAATCGCGTCTCTACAAGCGGCTGGTTGTTGGTTCGCGGGGGAAACCGGCCACCTCACAATCAAATCCGTGCGCCCTCGGCCTAGAGCATATTCGCGGTGAATGGTGCCGCCGCCGTTGACCACGCGCTGCAAGAACGCCTGTAGGATCAGGTGCGGCCCTGCTTCTTTGTATTGGAATTGGTCCAGCCAGCTGTCGGAGTTTTCGCGGAAGAACTGTTGGAACTCGGTCATCAGCCATTCAACACACAGACGGCCGTCTTGGTCCGCGTAGGCGGGGCGTTGGAGGATGACGGCGTTTTGGAAATCCCAGGTTATGGCGCGGGGAATCAGTTCGGCGTAGACAGGGTTGGCGAGGGAAAGCCCGCCGCTCGTTCCCTGGCGCAACAAACCGAGGTCAACCACGTACTCCAAGTCTTCATGGGGGATCGGTTGGGTTTCTCCCAGCAAAAAGTTTTGCATCACCCGATGCACGCGCTCTTGCTTGAGCTTGGCCATCAGCTGATCCAGATGGGTTTCGCGCCGCTTTATGAGCCGTTCCTTGGCCGCGTCGATATCCTCCACCGTGATCGTCTTGGATCGATCGCGCCCCCCCTGGTCGCGAAAACACACGTCGTAAGCCAAGGCGTTCACCAGCCACGGCTGGCCTTGCGTCAACTCGAACACCCGCTCCACCACGTCGTTCTCGAATTGTTGACCGGTCTCCTGTGTGTGTTGCGCGTACAGCGTTTGAATGTCCTCTTGCGAAAAATCGCCCAACCGCAGCGACTCGGAGTTGATGTTAAAGGGGCTACCCTCGGTGAAGACTTCGTCGGCCTTGGGTCCTAGGACCATCCGGTAGTCTCTTAGATGCCGCATGCCGCACAGCACCACGCTTTGGGGGAACGGCATGGAGTCTCGGTCACAGTAGCCGGCCCGCAACTGCCGCAACACGGCGATGAGCGTATCGCCCACCAGGGCGTCAATTTCGTCGATCAGCAGGACCAGGGGTTTGGGATCGCGCTCGCACCAGCGCATCAACACATAGCGCAGCGCGTCCTCGGCGCCCATGAGGGTAAACACGTTTTGCCGGGCTTCCATCACAAAGTCGTCTCGCAGTTGCGCCGATGCGTTCAAGGCGATCTGTGTCAATACCGACCGAATGCCTTTTTCCACGTCTTGCCGCGCCGCCTGGGCTTGTTCAACCGACACGCAAACACAACGCATCCGTCCTTGTTGGTTGATGTACTTGCTCAACGCCTTCAGGCACGTGGTCTTGCCCGTCTGGCGCGGCGCGTGCACCAAAAAGTATTTTTTCTGATCGACGTGCCCCAGCACTTCGGCCAGATCCCATCGGTGCAGCGGATCGAGGGCATAATGGTCGGCCGGATTGATGGGACCGGCGGTGTTGAAAAAGCGCATGTCTTTACGGTAGCAGAAACGCCCCGCTGCTACACGCGC
>JBCCEG010000473.1:0-1492 GCA_039030455.1 Myxococcota bacterium
GGAAGAACGGATAACACCGATGTTTGATCTTGTGAAATCGGCTTATCCACATATTTTCAGTCGTGAAGAGACCATTAAACTGGAACCCGAGGTGGTGTCTTATGTGGTCGCCGAGCTGCAATACGTCTCGATTTTGAACAGCACCGCGGATGTCAAGGGCGAGGCTTACGAAACGCTTGTCGGCGCGAATCTTCGGGGAGACAGGGGCGAGTATTTTACGCCGCGCAATGTGTGTGACATGACGGTCCAAATGATCATGTCTCTATTTGACGAAACAAAGTTGACCAGCTTGAAGGTTGCCGACTGCTGCTGCGGCACGGGCGGATTTCTTGTTTCTTGGATGGATAACCTGCGCGATCTGCTATGTCGTCAGGAAGCAAGACGGGGGACGAAAGATATCAAGAGCCGCGTTCGAGAGCGCATCAAGGAAATTTGCGTGCGCGATCTATTCGGCACGGAGATCAATCCCGGTCTTGTTCGAACCGCGCAAATGAATCTCGTGGTGCACGGCGACGGTTCAACGAACGTCCATCAAGTGAACGCGCTGAAGCGTCCCGGCGAATGGAGCGATCACGCCCGCGCGGCCATCCCCTATGGCGGGTGCGACATCGTCATTACGAATCCGCCGTTTGGGGAAGAGGTGAAGGTTGACGACGCTCATGTTCTGTCTCAGTACGAGCTGGCGGGTTGGGCCACTGAAAATCGGCGTTGCGTGATGCCGGCCGAGCAACTATTCATGGAAGCGGCGATGAACTTTTTGAAACCCGGCGGCGTGCTGGGGGTGGTTGTCCCAGACGGCATCCTCAATAACCCGGGCCTGGCCTTCCTTCGCAATTGGTTGGTGCATAGAAGTCGTGTTATCGCCTCAATCGACTTGCCCAAGGAGACGTTCGGCCGCAACAAGGGGGTGAATAATCCAAGCGTTTTGATTGCGCGGAAATTTACCCGCCGGCAGGTGCGTGACGCGGTGAACGGCATTATCGATACGTCTTATGAAGTTTTTATGTGCTCGCCAAGAACGTCGGGGATTGACAAACGCGGCAACACAATGTTTCTCCGCCACCCCAACGGCGAATTCATCACGGAAAAGGGAGGGCACAGGGTGCCCGATGATCAGATTTCGCGGGTATCGCGTGTCTTTGACGCTTGGCGCCGCGGTGATGGGCGGGCGGCTTAGAGCTGCTTGAACCAGTCCGCGGTCTGTCTAAATAGTTATGTATTGATTCAACCCCAAAAAGTTTTCGCTTCGCTCAATACTTTTTGGGGACCCCCGGCTGCGCGGTCGGGGAATGAATCCCCCGACCTTGCCAAAAAAGGTGACCCCCGCCGCTCGCGGCGGGGAATTCACTAGATTAAAAAGGCTTTGCGTGATATATCATACTAGAGGCCTAAAATTATGGATGGTTGCATGATTAGTGAGAGAAACAGTTTTACGAGGCTGGCGATAGTACTTGGAGCGGTTGCCACCGTGTTGTGGGGGTGTAAGCCCAAA